>DNXM01000188.1:496-8106 GCA_003505905.1 Oscillospiraceae bacterium | reverse complement strand
TCCTTATGTAACACTTCGGTAAAAATCAAGCGACTTATACCGCCGTTGTGTTTGTGCCAGTAAATAGTTCTGCACGGTTTCCTCCAAGCTCAAAAGCCCCGCAGGCGAAAGCTTGAACGAAAAAAGCTTATTCGGCTCGGCATAGCAGATGTGGCGCATCGCCGTGACAACGCCGATGTCAAGCGGTCGTGTAAATTCATTTGGCTGACAGCGGTCGCACCAAAGCTGCCCGTTGCTCGGGCTGAAATACATTTTGTCGGTGCTGTATGCCTTGCACTGACAGCAGGCAACCAAATTCGGCATATAGCCCGTCAAGCTCAACAAACGCAATTCAAAAATCGCTTTGAGCTGTTGAGTCGGCAGCTTATTGCCGTTTAACAGATAGAGGCTGTTCAACGCCATCGACAAAATCTCGGAGGCATCGCCGCCTTCGGGAGCCAGCTCCGCAAGCAGCTCGCAAAAATACATGGCAAGCGACACACGCACCATATCACTGCGCAAATGAAAGAACACTTCAATCGGTTCAGCTTCGTCAATGGTGTAGGCATCCCGATTCATAAAAACGGAAATCTTTGAATAGCTGAGTAACTGCGTTGCCGAAAGCTTCGTGCTTTTCACGCTTCGTGCGCCACGCACAAAGGCACGCACAACGCCCATATCCCGTGTCAACACGGTCACAATACGGTCAGCTTCCCCTGTCTTGCTCTCCCGCAGAATCAGACCCTCCGTGTTCAGCCTCATGCACAATCTCCCTGTACTTCAAATAATCTTTCACCGAGCCGCTCTTTTTGAAACAATTCCAAGCCTGCTTTGCATCCATTTTTGTCCCTCCGCAAAAACGCCCTGCACGCCACGCAGAAGCAATCATTTTCCTGCTAATAGCGTGTGTACAGGGAATCGTTTTATGCGTGGAAAAAGCATCAATCCAAACCGAAATTGTGAATCAATCCTTCACGGTTTCGCCAATCTTCTTTGACTTTCACCCAACATTTCAAATTGACTTTGCAGTCAAAGAAATTTTCCATATCCTCTCGGGCACGGGTGGAAATGCGTTTGAGCATCGCACCGCCTTTTCCGATAATAATGCCTTTATGGCTCTCTTTTTCGCAATAAATAATCGCTTCGATATCGACGATTTCGCTATCGTCACGCTCCCGCATTTTTTCAATGCTCACAGCTGTTCCGTGCGGAATTTCTTTATCCAGACAACGCAAAATCTTTTCTCGAATCATTTCCGCCGCCAACACCCGTTCGGGCTGGTCGGTCAGCGTATCTTCGGGAAAATAGTGAATACCGTCTTCCGCTAAATTCATCAGTTCCTGCTTCAATTCGCTCATGTTGTCGCCCTTGGCGGCGGACACGGGAACAATCGCCGCAAACGGATAAAGCCGGGAAAACCGCAGAATGCGCTGCATCAGCTCTTCCTTGTTCGGCACGGTGTCAACCTTGTTAATCGCAAGCACCACGGGTGCTTTCAGCTTGATGAACTTTTTGATGAGTTCTTCCTCCGCCGGACGAAGCTCGCCCTTCGGTTCAACAACCAGCAGGCACGCATCCACGCCCGAAATGCTGTCATCCACCGCTTGAATCATTTTTTCACCCAGCTTCGTTTTCGGGCGGTGAAAGCCGGGGGTATCGGTGAACACCAACTGGGTTTCACCCTCGGTCAGCACACCCATGATTCGGGTGCGAGTCGTCTGCGGTTTATCGGACACAATGGCGATTTTTTCGCCGAGCAAGCGGTTCAAAATTGAGGATTTTCCGACATTCGGGCAACCGACAATGGCAATAAAAGCTGTTTTTTGCTGATTCATTCGTTATCTCCTGAAATTTTTCAAATATCGTGAGGGACTGACAAAAATAAACAAAAGCGCCAAAACAAAGCTGACGGCAAACAGCAGAATTTTCAGCGGAGAAGCCGCAAAATAGGCAAACAGCGCACGAAACGCCTCCGGCTGAAACAAAATCAAAACGCCAACCGCTACCGCAAAAATTGCCGTTATCAAAACCGCTCCCGCCGCCGTGTCTTTGGCAATACGAGCCGTTTCGCACCGCTCACCCTTTGTGGCGGTATCCACGGTTCGCTCAATGGCGGTGTTGATGTATTCCGCCGCCAAAACGACACCTGCCGCAAGCATCAGCACGGCAAGCTGCGTTTTTGACACCTGAAAAAAGTCGTATCGGGTCAAAAAGAAAACCATGTAAGCGAGCACGGACAAATGCACCCGCATATTCCGCTCACTCAATATGCCGTACAGCACACCGTGAAAGGCATAGGTGAACCCTTTAAGAAAAGCTTTCATTACACTTCGTCATCCTCGGCCAAATAATAACTGCTTGTGCGGTGCAGACCGAGCTTGGTGAGCACCTCTTCCTCTTTTTCACGCATACGCACACGCTCCAAACCGCCGTTGACATGGTCGTAGCCGAGCAAATGAAGCATGGAGTGAACCGTCAGAAAAGCAACTTCACGCTGTAGGGTATGTTCATAAAGCTGTGCCTGCGCCACGGCGTGCTCCAAGGAAATGACCACATCGCCGAGCATTTTTGCACCCGTTTCGGGGTTGGTATCGTATTCGCCGTTTTCACCGAGCGGAAACGACAAAACATCGGTTGAAGAATCAATCTTCCGAAACTCTTTGTTCAATTCGTGGATTCGCTCATCATCGACAAAGGTAACGCTCACCTCTGCCGGGTCGGCAAACCCCTCGTTCACCAACACGGCAGTACAGCTGCGGCGCACGAGCATACGCATCCCTGTCGGCACCTTCACAGTGGCTTGTTCATCAAAAATGCTGACCTTCACCTTGTTTTTCTTAATCATTCTCTACACCTCTCTCTTCACTTTTTCTCATTCTTTTTGCGCTCATCGTACTTTTGATAAGCCTTTACGATATCCTGCACCAGCTTATGACGAACCACATCTTTGTCGTTGAATGTGATGCTTTCGATATCGTCGATATTCTTCAAAATCCGAACCACTTCAATTAAGCCAGAACGCTTTCCGTCCGGCAAATCAATTTGCGTGATGTCGCCCGTAATCACCATTTTGGAATTGAAGCCCAAACGGGTCAGGAACATTTTCATCTGCTCGGGCGTCGTGTTCTGCGCCTCATCCAAAATAACAAAGCTGTCATCAAGCGTGCGCCCTCTCATGTAGGCAAGCGGTGCAACCTCGATACTCCCTCGTTCTTGATATCGCTGAAAATTTTCCGCACCGAGCATATCAAACAACGCATCGTACAGCGGACGCAGATACGGGTCAACCTTTTGCTGTAAATCACCGGGCAGGAAGCCCAATTTTTCGCCTGCCTCCACCGCAGGGCGAGTCAAAATGATGCGATTGACTTCTT
Source organism: Oscillospiraceae bacterium (assembly GCA_003505905.1). GTDB lineage: Bacteria > Bacillota > Clostridia > Oscillospirales > Acutalibacteraceae > UBA8612. The sequence goes on along the minus strand of DNXM01000188.1, from coordinate 4,753 downwards.
TAGCACGAAACGCATTCACCGCCATGGCCACCGCCAAATAGGTTTTACCTGTGCCGGCAGGTCCGACACCGAATACAATCGTATTGTTGCGAATGGCTTCGATATAGTTCTTCTGACCGAGCGTTTTCGGCTTGACCGGCTTACCTCTTGCGGTGATGCAGACGCAGTCGTTGCTCATGGTCGAAAGCCGCTCTTCACTGCCCTCATTGACAAGCGTCATCACATAACGCACATTTTGGTCGGTCAATGCTTCGCCCTTATTGATGAGCGTGAGCAAACCCGTAATGGTTCGCACCGCTTTGGAAACCATCTCCGCTTCACCCGAAACCTTCAGCTCCGAACCGCGGCTGACAACCGAAACACCGTATTCGCCCTCGATTTTTCGAATATTCTCATCAAAGCTGCCGAACAGACTGACGGCGTGCTCCATTCTCTCAATACTGATGGTTTGCTCAAACAACATAAAGGCCCCTTGTATAATGTCAATTTTTACAAAATTATAGCACAAGATTTATGAAATGTCACTACTTTTCTATTATTTTTTCTTGTTTGTTCTATATTAGTAATGGAATTGTTGACTTTGTTTTGAAAATGTTGTAACTTATAAACTGTATGAATGTGCGACCACTCCCTTTCGTTTCGCACGGAAAAAATCGTGTTCTCAAAGGAGATTATTTTTATGGCTGTTTTCAAAGCTTTCAGCGCCGTCCGCCCGTTACCCGAATACGCTTCCCAAGTCGCCGCTCTTCCCTACGATGTGATGAACAGCAAGGAAGCCGCAATTGCCGTTGAGGGTAACCCCAATTCCTTTCTTCATGTTGACAAAGCGGAAATCGACCTGCCCGACGGCACGGATTTATACAGCGATGCCGTTTATCAAAAAGCAAGTGAAAACTTGAGGGCTTTGGTCGAAAAAGGTGTTTGCCAAAAGGACGATAAGCCCTGCTTCTTTCTCTACCGTCAGATTATGGACGGCAGAAGTCAAACGGGCGTTGTCGGCTGTGCTTCGATTGACGATTACATCAACAACCGCATCAAAAAGCACGAGCACACCCGTGAAGAAAAGGAACAGGACCGTATCCGTCATGTGGACACCTGCAACGCTCACACGGGTCCGATTTTCTTGACCTACAAAAACGGCGATGCAATCCAAAGCCTCACCGAGCAATGGAAAGCCGAGCACGAGCCGATTTACGATTTCTCTGCCGATAATGTAGAGCAAACCGTTTGGGTGATTGACGACGAGAGCGTAATCGCCGCCTTGTCCGATGCGTTTTCCGCTTTGGACTGCCTATATATTGCAGACGGACACCATCGCTGTGCTTCCGCTGTCAAGGTCGGCTTAAAACGCCGTGAAGAAAACCCGCATTACACGGGCGAAGAGGAATTCAACTTCTTCTTGGCGGTTTCGTTCCCCTGCGAAGAGCTTGCGATTATGGACTACAATCGCGTTATCTGCGACCTCAACGGTTTAACACTCAACCAGCTTCTCACCCGTTTGAGCGAAAGCTTCAGCTTCCGCTTTGTGGATTCCGACGAGCCGTTCCGTCCGAATGAAAAGCACACCTTCGGTATGTTCTGTGAGGGAAAATGGTACTGTCTGACCGCAAAGGAAGGAACCTTTGACGAAAACGACCCTGTTGCAAGATTGGATGTTTCGATTTTGCAAAACAATTTGATTGCACCGATTTTGGGCATTACTGACCCGAGAACCGATGCACGCATTGACTTTGTCGGCGGTATCCGTGGCTTAAAGGAATTGGAGCGCCGTGCAGAAAGCGATATGCGGCTTGCTTTCTCCATGTACCCGACCACGCTTGACGATTTGACGGCGATTGCCGATGCCGGCATGGTCATGCCCCCGAAATCTACTTGGTTTGAGCCGAAGCTGCTCAGCGGTCTGTTCATTCACGAAATTTAACGAAAAAGGAACTCACTATGTTTGTCGATATTGCAAAAATCACCGTTAAAGGCGGAAAAGGCGGCGACGGTGCCGTTGCATTCCACCGTGAAAAATTCGTTGCCTCCGGCGGTCCGGACGGCGGCGACGGCGGAAAAGGCGGCGATGTTGTTTTCCGGGTGGACACCAACCTTTCCACCCTTGCCGATTTCCGCTACAAGAGAAAATACACCGCCATGCCGGGTGCAAACGGCTCGGCAGGTCACCGCAACGGCAAAAAGGGCGAAGATTTAATCATTCGTGTGCCGTTGGGCACCGTTGTCAAGGATGTTGCCACAGGCAAAATTTTAGCCGATTTATCGGACGACAAGCCGTTCATTGCCGCCAAGGGTGGAAAAGGCGGCTGGGGCAACCCGCATTTTGCCACTCCGACCCGTCAAACACCGCGCTTTGCCAAAAGCGGTGCGCCGGGCGAAGAATGGGAGCTGTCGCTTGAATTAAAGCTGATTGCCGATGTGGGTCTGCTCGGTTTTCCGAATGTCGGAAAATCCAGCTTCATTTCGGTTGTCAGTCAAGCCAAGCCGATTATTGCCGATTATCATTTTACCACGCTAACCCCCGTTTTGGGTGTTGTGAGCATGGGCGAAGGCAATTCGTTTGTGATTGCCGACATTCCCGGTCTGATTGAGGGCGCAAGTGACGGAATCGGGCTTGGACACGAATTTTTACGCCATGTCGAGCGTTGCCGCATGCTCGTACATATTGTCGACGCCGCCGGAAGCGAAGGCCGTGACCCGATTGAGGACTTTGAAAAAATCAATTTGGAGCTTGAAAAATTTAATGCCGAATTGTCAACCCGCAAGCAAATTGTTGTGGCAAACAAAATTGACCTTGCTACGGATGAACAGCTGGAACGCCTGGAAAACTACATGAAAGAGCACGGCTACGAATTCTTCCGTATGTGCGCTCCCATTGCCGAGGGCACACAGGATGTCATCAACGCCGTAGCGAGAGAGCTTGCCAAGCTTCCCCCTGTTGTGCGCTATGAAAGCGAAAAAATCACACAGGCGGATATGCCGATTGAAAAGGGTCAGCGTTTCAACATCCGTGTGGAAGACGATGTCTATTTTGTCGAAGCGGAATGGCTGTTGAAAATCCTGCAGCGCACCGATTTGGAGGACTATGAATCCATGCAATACTTCCAGCGTGTTTTGGAAACCAGTGGTATTTTAGACAGCTTGGTGGAGCATGGCATTCAAGAGGGCAACACCGTTGTCATCTATGACTTTGAATTTGATTATATTTCCTAACGGAGGAACAAATTGAACCGATTATTAAACGACAACGCCTGTCGCCCGAACACACTCAGCCCGATTTCCCTCGCATTTTTGGGCGATGCGGTGTATGAAGTGATGGTGCGGGAGCATTTGGCGTTATCGGATGAACGAAAAACCGAAGATTTGCACCGGGGAGCCGTCGGCTATGTCAGCGCACAGGCGCAAGCCAAAGCAATGGAGCGCATTATGCCGCTGCTCACCGAGGACGAACTGCAGGCCTTTAAGCGTGGGCGAAACGCTCATGTGTCGCACATTCCCAAGGGTGCAACCACGGCACAATACCACAGCGCAACAGGATTTGAAGCCCTGTTCGGTTGGCTGTACCTGAACGGAAGCATTGAACGACTTCGTGAATTGTTTGATACAATCTGCAAAGGTGAATAACATGAACAAATTGCAAAACAAGCTGAAAAGCGTGAAAAAGCAAGATGTGAAAGAATTTTTAATTGACAATCTTGTGTGGTTGATTGGATGCTTTTTCTATGCGATTGCCATCAACATTTTCAATGTTCCCAATCAAATTGCGCAGGGCGGTTTTTCCGGTCTTGCCATTGTGGTGAACTATTTGACAAAGCTGCCTGTCGGTGCGGTCAACTTTGCGCTGAACATTCCGCTTTTTGTTTTGTCTTGGTTTTTTGTCGGCAAGCGGTTTGTATTTCGCAGTTTGTGGGCAACCGCCATGCTCTCCGTCATGATTGATGTGGTCGCTCTGTTTTCCGCCCCCTATGTTTACACGGGCGACACGCTTTTAGCCGCCGTTTTCGGCGGTGCCTGCTCGGGCATCGGCGTTGCGTTGGTGCTTTACCGTGGAGCTACCACGGGCGGCACGGATGTGTTGGGCAAGCTGTTGCGCTTGTGGAAGCCCCATATTTCCTATGGCACGGTGATTATGATTGCCGACATCACCATCGTGCTGATTGCGGCGATTGTGTTCAAAAGTGTCGAAAGTGCGCTGTATGCCGCCATTGTCATTTTCGTTTCTTCCAAGGCGATTGACTTCATTTTATACGGCTTCAACAA
>DNXM01000188.1:0-474 GCA_003505905.1 Oscillospiraceae bacterium | reverse complement strand
TGCTCATGGTAATAACCGACCGAGCCGATGAAATTTCAAAAACGCTCACAGCGGATTCGCCCCGGGGCGTCAGCCTTGTGCCGGTTGTCGGCGGTTACACGGGCGATGAAAAGAAAATGCTGGTTTGCGTCTTGCACAGCAACGAGGTCGCTCGAGTGTTGAAAACCGTCAAGCGCATTGACCCGAACACCTTTACGATTATCACCGAAGCAAACGAAATTATCGGCAAGGGATTCCGAGCAAGTTATAACGATTAAAATTGAAAAAACAGCGGTGCCGGCGTGCGGAAAAATCCGTACACCGGCACCGTTTTTGTTTGAAATGAACACAGGTATATGCATAGGGCAAGGCTTGCTCTTGCCGAAGTAAAGGTTAACGCATTTTCCGGGGTGCGGAATTTTGGGCGACGTGGGCATCGTCCCCCTACTGGATGGAATTTTGACAAGGCAAAAGCACCCGGCACCGTTTGGGGAC
>DNXM01000143.1:4179-8064 GCA_003505905.1 Oscillospiraceae bacterium | reverse complement strand
CGGGCATTCCGCCGGGCAAAACAACTGCGTCTAAAGAATCGTTCTTTTGCGCTTGCTCCAAGATTAAGTCGGCTTGCACGGTGATTTTGTGTGAGCCCGTCACGAGCTTTCCGCTTACGCCGACGGTGTTCACTTCCAAGCCTGCTCTGCGCAGCACATCAACCGTTGCCAAAGCTTCGACCTCTTCAAATCCTTCTGCCAAAAATACATAAATCATGTTTCTTTTCCTTTCATTCCATGGTTAATCCGATATATGCGTTCTGCGGTGCTTTTTTTCGGGCTGATTCATTCAGTGGTAAAAGCATACCGTAGGGGTGTTCCTGCTTGCTGTCGGGAACCAGAATTGTGTTTTGATGCACACTGAACAGCATACCGTCTTTTTCAAGAAGCGGCAATGAAAATTCCTGTGCTTCCCTGCGTATATATTGTAAATGTGCCTGCGTCCAAACAAAGCTTGCCTGATTCGGCGGCAGGGATGAACAAGAAAGGTTGATATCGGCTTCTTTTGCGTAAAAGGCAGTTCGAAAGCCGAATTTTGCGTAGTATGAAAACAAAGTAGGGGAGGCGGGAACCAAAGCAAGATACTGAGCCTGATGGCTTTTGGCATAATCCTCGGCTTTTTTCAGCAGACGCTCCATATGCCCCTGTCTGCGCTCCCTCAAAAAGGTGGCGGCGGCAAAAAGATAATAGGCTTTTGCTGTTTCGGAACCGTTGCGAATTGCACCGTCTATCAGGTATAATGCCGAAACCAGGTGGTTGTCACAGCATTTGGTCAGCACCGTTGCATCGCCGTGTTGATTGAGAAAAAAGCGAATATATTTTTCTGTATCGTGAAAAGCTTCCTGCCAAAGGGCTATGGCTTGTTCCTTTTGCATTTCGTTTTCAAATTCAATCAATGCGTATATCCTCACTTTTCAACGGCGGAAAATTTCTTCAGCCAAACGGCAGGGCGATACGATTGCTTAGCTCGCCGCAGCCCGGGCGCACCTGTGTCTTCTTCACGGTTAATGAACTGAAAATCGGCTTGCAAGCGCCGTGCCATTTCACGGTTAATCAGCGGATAAGCACCGTTAATGTCGGCGTATGCCTTTTCAAAGTGCGTGCAAAAGGTCGTATTGTTTAATTTTTCACCGAAGGAAAAGGCAACAACCTTACCTTGCGCACGAATCAAGCCGCCGTAAAAGCCGAGTGCTTTGTAATCAGCCAAAGCCAGGTTGAGCGCCTTATGCTCGGCGGACAGATGAACCTCGTCCTTGCTTTCGTTTAAGCGAAGCCATCGCTCATTCATTTCGGCGCACTCAACGATATTAGCTTGCGTGATTTCCTCAAATGTCCAATTCGGATAAGTTCGTTCGAAAATAGCGATATGATTACGCTTGTCATGAAATTTTCTGCCCGCAATGTTTGCCAGCGCTTCGGCGGAATAGATATAATCAAAACAGCTGTCATCACTCAAAAAAGCAAACCGATTCGGGAACAAGGCTTCGATTTTTTGCACTTCCTGTTCCGAACAGGCGTTTATGCGAAGCACATTTCCTTTGCTTTTTGCATCGGCAGATAATTCTGCAACCGCCTTTTCAAAGTCACCCTTGCCCTGCGGACAGCAATAACAGTTGTATTCGGGCGTTCGATAGGAGGCGGTGAAAATATCGTCACAAATGCTGATTTGCGATTGATAAACATTTTTCCAAATGTATATGGTTCCGAAAGCGTATTCACAGCTGAGGTTTTCGGAGGAAAGCAAAACCGAGTCAACGGCGCATTTGTCATTGAGGGTTATCGGGTGAAAATCAAGCATAGAGAATGCCTTCCGAAAGTATACAGAAAATTTGCTCGGCAATGGCTTCAATTGAAAGAGGCTTGCCGTTTCGGGCACAGGGAATGATGCGCCAGCCGAGCTTTTCGGCGGCATACATGGCGGCAACCCGACAGCGTTTGAGGTATTCAACATCGGCCTCGTGAACATCCTTGACCGTGTTGGTGGCTTGACAGCGTTTTTTCATCAGCTGTTGGGATACTTCAATCGGCATATCCAAATAGACAACCAAGTCGGGTTTTGGAATGCCGAGCTTGCTGTATTCAAAATCCTCCAGCCATTCCAAATACGAATCCCATTCGTTTTCCGGCATTTTTTCAAGCTGATGGTATGCGTTTGACGTTGTGTAGCGGTCGGCAACAATCAGTGTGCCGTTGTTGTAATCCTCGCCCCAATGTTGTTTATAGCTTGCAAAGCGGTCGACAGCAAAAAAAGCCGAAGCGGCATAGGCACCGACATCCTCGGGCTTTTTGCCGAATGCACCGCCTAAATACATCCGAACAAGCGTGCTTGACGGGTCTTCGTAATCGGGGAGTTTGATTTGGCGGTAGGCACAGCCGAGGTTGTCTAACTTTAATTTGAGCTGTTCGATTTGTGTGGACTTTCCGCTTCCGTCAAGTCCTTCAATGACGATCATCTTTCCCATAATCGGTGATGAAACCGAAAGTCAGCCGGTTTCCCTTTCTGCAAATTTGCAAGAGTCGTTGTGTCATGCACAAAGATATCTATATATTACCATAGTAATTAGTAATATTCAATCTTTTTCCTGATTTTTACCCAAAATTAAGAATCGGTGTCTTCTTCACTTGAAAAAAATACTCCGCTATGGTATGATGATATAAAAAGGAGGCATCTGATATGCAAATAACCAAAATGAACCTAAAACCCTTCTACGCTCTTTGGCTTGTGATGACCGCCGCTTATGCGGTTTGGATGGCATTTTTCCTCAAGTTTGATACTTATCCGGGCAACGAAACCGGTATCAACGGCAGTGTCGGGCGCTATATTGCTTGGGGAATTTTTTCCGTTGTCGCATTGCTTTTGTTTCAACTTTACATAAAATTATTCTTCGGCGAAAAGAAACCCGGCAAGGGACTTCGACTTTTTTGTTTGATAAACCTATTATTCGGCTTTGCCTTCATTACATGGTACGGCTTTTTCCGCAATCCCCTTGAATTGACGGCGAGCATGATCGGCTTGGAATTTCCGTGGCACTTCAAAATGTGGGGCTTGTTCGCTTCTCTCTCTATCTTTACCAATGTTCTGTACGCTTATCGCATGGACAACTATTGCGGCAAGCTCGGCATTACCTGCGGCTCGATTGGCTGTGCGGCGATTTTTGTTACCATCAATGTGCCGTCAGCCGGTGAGGATTTGATTTTGAATTCGCTTCGCTGTATGTCGCACTGGACAGGTGCGCTTTTGTTTGCGTTCCTCGGTGCAGGCTCCATTGTGATTTTCCTGCTTCATAAGACGAGAGAAAAAAATATTCGCTACACGATTGTCACCGTTTTGTTTGGTGCGGTGCTGGCGCTCATGCTTGTTCTGCTCGTCACCGTCGGCAAAAACGGTTTGATTGAAAGTCTGCCGATGTGGGCAGCCTATTTGGTGTTGTTCCTGATTAACTTTACAGGTTTGTTTCGCACTAAAGAATCACCTGTACTTGAACAACCGAAAGAAGCCGTTACGAAGTAAGCGAAAGGAGAAGAGTAATGATTCCTATTTTGAAAACCGCTGTGTCTTTACTGCTGTCGGTTGTTTCACTGTTTGCGGCACCGATTTTCGGAAAATTTGCGCAGAAAATTGAGCCGAGCGATGCGCAGAATATTAAGTTTTCTGCCTCGATTATCTCCGATATTCATTTTGACACGAATCGACCGCTTTCACCGTATGTGCTGGAAATGGGTTTGTACGATATGCAAAATGCCTCCCGACAGAATGATGCGCTGATTATGCTTGGCGATGTGACCAATCACGGCTATGAAGAGCAATATCAAATGCTTGAGAACACGCTGAAAAAGTACAGTCCCGCTAAACGCCTTGTGTTGGTGGAAGGCAACCATGACACT
>DNXM01000143.1:1182-4128 GCA_003505905.1 Oscillospiraceae bacterium | reverse complement strand
GACCTACAACGAACGGATTACCGGCACAAAAGCGGAACACGCTTATTATTCAACTGTCATTAACGGTTACCACTTTATTTGCTTGGCAAGTGAGTACGACCATGTGGATGCGTATATCAGTGATGAACAGCTGCGCTGGTTTGATGCGGAAATGAGCAGTGCCGCAAAGGATGGTTTGCCGATTTTTGTGTGCTGTCATTGGCCGATTAACCAAACGCACGGCTTGCCCGATACTTGGGGCTTTGAAAAGGATTATCCGCCCGAAAAAGGCGGCTTGGGCACTCAGTCGGAGCAAGTGTGGAACATCTTGAAACAGTATCGAAATGTGTTTTACATCACGGGTCACATTCATTCGGGCTTTACCAATGAGTTTGATGCAAAAATCTATAAGTATCACAGTATTGAAACCGTTGATTCGGTGCATTTGGTCAACCTGCCGAGCTACAGCAATATGACCGTTCGCGGCCGCATTGCGTTCGGCACGGGTTATCAAATGGAAGTGTATTCCGACAAAGTGCTTTTCCGTGCAAGAAGCTTTTCCGCAGGCTGCTGGTACACGCTGTACGACTATGAAATTGCTTTGGAATCCGCTCCGACCTAATCGCAAACGATTGAAACCGTGATATGACATAAAACAGAAACAGGAGATTTCAATGATATTAGACGAATTAACCGCCTTTTCCAACCTTTACGGTTCGGATGAGGAATTGGTTTTGGCAGGCGGCGGCAACACCTCCGCCAAGGACGGAAATGTGATGTATGTCAAGGCTTCGGGTACACAGCTTGCCACCATCACGCCCGACGGCTTTGTGGCGATGGATCGAGCTAAGCTTGCCGAGATTTTGACAAAAGAATACCCGAACGAAGATGATGCAAGAGAAGCCCTTGTTTTGGCAGACCTGAACAACGCAAGAATGCCCGACCAAGGCAAAAAGCGCCCGAGCGTGGAAACGGTTTTGCACAGCTTGTTTGAACAAAAATTTGTTTTGCATTTGCATCCTGCCCTTGTCAACGGCTTAACTTGCAGTCAGCAGGGCAAAGAAGCGGCAAAAAAGCTTATTGCAAATCCTTTTATTTGGATTGATGCGTGCAAGCCAGGCTATATTCTCTCAAAGATTTGTTTTGACGAAATGAACCGATTCAAGGCGGAAACCGGAAAAGCGTGCGATATGCTTTTGCTTGAAAATCACGGCATTTTTGTAGCGTCCGACACGGTGGAAGGCTTGGGTAAAAAGCTCAACGGTGTGCTCGCTTCACTGAATGCGGCAATTGAGCGTCAACCCGATTTCGATACAGGGCTGTTTGACGGCGAAAAGGCAGAAAAATGTTTTCAGGTGATTCGAGAGATATACGGCGAGGATTGCGTGATTTCCTTTGAGCCGAGTGTGGAGGCGCTTCGCTTTGCCGAAACGCCCGAGTCCGCTCAACCGGTTATGAGCCCGTTTACGCCCGACCATATTGTTTATTGCAAGCAGCATCAGGCATACGGTTATTGCAACGGCTGTATTGCCGGCGCGGTGGAGCGCTGCTTTGAAAAGAATGGTTATATGCCGAAAATCATCCTCGTCAGCGGCTGCGGATTTTTTGCCGTGGATGCTTCCGCAAAGGGTAGCCAAACGGCGGCGATGCTGTTTAACGATGCAATCAAAATCGCCGTTTATGCCGAATCGTTCGGCGGAGCAAAGCCGATGAGCGATGAATTGTCTGACTTTATTACCAACTGGGAAGTTGAATCTTATCGACAAAAGCAAAATAAAGGAGAATCGTAAGAAATGCTTTACACGATTGAAAATCAATATTTAACCGCACAGATTGACGATATGGGTGCACAGCTGCACTCGGTCAAATCCAAGGATGACGGCACGGAGTATATTTGGCAGGGAAATCCCGACATTTGGTACGGGCAGGCACCTGTTTTGTTTCCTGTAATCGGTCAGCTGCACGAGGATAAATTTCTCTATGACGGTGCGGAGTATCCGTTGCAAAAGCACGGCTTTGCCAGAAAAACGCTGTTCCAAGCGGCGGATATTGAGGGCGCAAGAGCGGTTTTTCTGCTGAAGAGCAGCGAAACCACCATGGCAATGTTTCCGTTCGATTTTGAATTGGAGGTTTGCTTTGAGCTTGTCGGCAGAGCCATTAAGGTGACGCACACCGTGTTAAACACCGACTGTAAGACCATGTATTTCTCTTTGGGTGCACATCCGGGCTTTAACTGCGAAATTGGCGATTACCTTGAGTTTGAGGAGAGCGAAGAGGGTGCCGTTGTTGAAAAAATCGACAAAGAAAACATCATCATCGGCAACAAATTCGATGTTGACCTTGTGGACGGTAAAAGGCTGTTCTTGACCCCTGATTTGTTCAAGGAAGACGCTTTGATTTTCTCTGACCTCAATTCTTCGGTGGTGACGCTTCACTGTAAGGATCGCACCGTTCGTTTTGATTTCGGCGATGTTCCGTTCCTCGGCATTTGGGCAAAGCCGAATGCGCCGTATGTGTGTATTGAGCCGTGGTATGGCGTGAACGATGACCGCATCCGCTATGACGATATTTCCAAGAAGCGAGGCATTCAATCGGTTGAACCCGATGAAAGCTTTGATTTGGTTTGGATTGCCGAAGTATAATAGTAATAAATCAGTGGGTTGTCGTGAATGCTTTCACTTAACAACTCACTGATTTTTTGTGAGAAAACAAGAGAAAAACAGAGCATTTTGCAGAAAATCGAAGCATTTTTAAAATGGGATTTATTTGCGTCTGAAAAATTGTCGATTTTTTTCAAAAAATTGTTGACTTTTGCAGATTTACGCACTATATTTATATGCGTATTCTTGTAATTCAGAGAGGGGTTGCATAATTGGAAGAGAATATTATTATTGATTTACAACATATATCCGTTTCTTATGACGGAGAACCAATATTAAAGGATTTGAGCCTTTACATCCGAGATAA
>DNXM01000143.1:219-1144 GCA_003505905.1 Oscillospiraceae bacterium | reverse complement strand
CTCGGTCCCTCCGGCTGCGGCAAAACAACCACGCTTCGTGTCATTGCCGGCTTTGTTGAGCCTGATGAGGGAAAGGTTATCTTTGAAAATAAAGAAATCAATGGTGTACCGCCCCACAAGAGGCAGGTTAACACCATTTTTCAGCGTTATGCGCTTTTCCCTCATTTGAATGTTTTTGAAAATATTGCTTTCGGTCTGCGTGTAAAAAAAGAAAGCAAAGAGGAAATCAACCGTACCGTCACGCAGATGTTGGAATTGGTCAACCTGAAAGGCTTTGAGAAGCGCAACATCCAGTCGCTTTCCGGCGGTCAACAGCAGCGTGTCGCCATTGCAAGAGCGTTGGCAAATCGTCCTCGTGTGCTTTTGCTCGATGAACCGCTTGGTGCGTTGGACTTGAAATTGAGAAAAGATATGCAAAACGAGCTGAAGAATATTCAACAGCAAATGGGCATTACCTTTATCTATGTCACGCACGACCAGGAGGAAGCTCTTTCCATGGCTGATACGGTTGTGGTTATGAACAACGGCGTGATTCAGCAAATCGGCACACCGATTATGATTTATAACGAGCCGAAGAATGCGTTTGTTGCCGACTTTATCGGCGAAAGCAATATTCTTGACGGCGTCATGCACAATGACTTCATCGTTGATTTTTCCGGTCATCGCTTTTATTGCCTTGACAAGGGCTTTGCGGAAAATGAAAATGTAGATGTTGTTGTTCGTCCCGAGGATGTTGTTGTTGTCGCACAGGAGCAGGGAATGCTCAAGGGCGAAGTAACATCCGTTACCTTTAAGGGCGTTCATTTTGAAATTATTGTTGACATCGGCGGCTTTAAGTGGATGATTCAAACCACGGAATACCACGAGGTCGGCAAGTGCATTGGGTTGCGCATTTCTCCCGACGCCATCCATATTATGAAAAAGA
>DNXM01000143.1:0-187 GCA_003505905.1 Oscillospiraceae bacterium | reverse complement strand
TTATGAAAAAGAGCGAGTATTCCGGCTTGTACGGCGATTACAGTTCGTTCAGCGAGGAGTTTGACGAATTATCGGATGCCTCGGTCGACATGACTGAGGAGGAATAAGGATGAAAAAAAAGACTTCCTCCATGGCTCGTGCCGCCGCTTCACCGCACATTGTGTGGTCGATTGTGTTCATTGTTGTG
>DNXM01000242.1 GCA_003505905.1 Oscillospiraceae bacterium | reverse complement strand
AGGAATCGCCCATGAGTGCCTTGATTACGGCGTTGAGCCGAAACAGCTCATTGACATCAAGGCACTCATGGGCGATTCCTCCGACAACATCCCCGGCGTTACGGGAATCGGGCAAAAGGGCGCCGGCGACTTGATTCAGCGATTTCATGACATTGACAATATCTACGAAAACATTGATGAAATCGACATCAAAGACGGCATTCGCAGCAAGCTGAAGGCGGACAAGGAGATGGCATATCTGAGCCGCACGCTCGGCACAATCAGCCGTGAAGCACCGATTGAAACCGAATACAGCTCCTATATCAAAAATCCTGCCGACAACTTTGAAGCCGTCAAAATGCTGACGCAGTTTGAAATGTTCAGCATGATTGAACGACTGCACCTTGACCCGAAATCGGCTCCGACTGTGCAAAAAGAGGACGTGCCGAGCGAAAAATATATCTGCATGGAATGCGACAATGTTTCCGCCTTAAAATCGGCGATGGAAGCACAGAATGAATGCTATTTCACCTTGGAGGACAGTAACGGTGAAGTCGGCGGAATCTACTTGCGCAACGGCAAAGAAGTTGTGCATTTGTCCGCATTGAATTTGAGCTTCGGCGGATTTGTTGCCGACCTGTTTGAAAACGACAAAATCGAAAAATACACCGACAACGCCAAAACCGCTTATGCCTATGCGCTTGACTGTGGATTGGAGTTGAAAAATCTTGTGCTCGACACACAGCTTTGCGGCTATTTGCTCAATCCGTCCGCCAACGACTATTCCGCTCGCCGACTTGCTCTGGAATACGGCATATCCGTACCCGAAGACGAAGACATTCCCGAAGCGGCTTGCACGGCGTGGCTGTTACCGAATTTAAGCGAAAAGCTCTCGCAAAAGCTCACCGAAAATAACCAGCTTGCTTTGCTCAACGACATAGAAATTCCGCTCGCACAAGTTCTTGCCTCCATGGAACACGAAGGCTTTGCCGTAGACCGCATGGGCATTGCATTGTTCGGCAAGCAATTGGAAGCCGAAATAGAAACAATCACCAAAGAGATTTACGAGGAAGTCGGTTACGAATTCAACCTCAATTCACCCAAACAGCTCGGCGAAGCGCTGTTTGTTAAGCTCGCCTTGCCCGGCGGAAAAAAGACGAAAAGCGGTTGGTCGACTACCGCCGAACTGCTCGAAAAGCTCGCAGACGATTTCCCTGTTGTGGCAAAAATTCTGCTCTACCGTCAGCGCACAAAGCTCAACTCCACCTACTGTGTCGGCTTGATTAAAGCCATCGGTGCGGACGGACGCATTCATTCCACCTTCAACCAGACCGAAACCAGAACAGGCCGCATTTCTTCCACCGAACCGAATTTGCAAAACATTCCCGTTCGCAGTGATTTGGGGCGTGAAATGCGCAAATTCTTTGTGGCAAAGCCCGGCTTTGTTTTGGTGGATGCCGACTATTCGCAAATTGAACTGCGTGTGCTCGCCGATGCGGCAAACGACCAAACGATGATTGACGCATTCAATAACGGCGACGACATTCACGCCATCACCGCCTCGCAGGTGTTCAATATGCCCCTTGAAATGGTGACTCCGCTCATGCGCAGTCGTGCAAAAGCGGTCAATTTCGGTATTGTTTACGGAATCGGCGCTTTTTCCTTGGGCAAAAACATCGGCGTCACCCGAGCGGAAGCCGACCGATACATTAAGGGCTATCTGTCCCACTATCACGGCGTGGAAAGCTACATGAAAGCAAGCATTGAAAAAGCAAAAGCAGACGGCTATGCCGAAACGCTGTTCCGCCGCCGCCGTTATCTGCCCGAGCTGACAGCGGGAAACGCCATGCTCCGTGCGTTCGGTGAACGGGTAGCGATGAATATGCCGATTCAGGGCACTGCCGCCGACATCATTAAAATTGCCATGGTGAAAGTGTTCCGCCGCTTAAAAGAAGAAAACCTGCGTGCCAAGCTGATTATGCAGGTGCACGATGAACTGATTATCGAAGCGCCCGAAGCGGAAGCCGAACGGGTGTGCGCTCTGCTCAAGGAAGAGATGGAGCGTGCCGTATCGCTCAAAGTCAAGCTGCTTGCCGATGTTCACGCAGGCGAAACTTGGTACGAAGCAAAGGGATAAGACGATGAAAGTGACCTTTATTTGTTCGGGAAACACCTGCCGCAGTCCCATGGCAAAGGTGCTGTTCCGCAAGCTTTTGGAACAACGAAACATCAATAATATAGAAGTAGACAGTGCAGGACTTGCCTGCTATGCCGGCGATGAGGCATCCTCATATGCGGTCAGCGTGATGAGGGAACACGGTTTGAATTTATCCGACCACCGTTCAAAGCCGTGCAGTCCGTACGATTCGGATGACGGCATTTTTGTCTGCATGACAAAATCGCATCGCTTTGCCCTGCAACCTTATGTTTCGGCGCAGCAGCTGAAGGTTCTCGGCAACGGCATCCCCGACCCATACGGCGGAGAGCTTGACGAGTACCGTGCCTGCGCAAAGCAAATCGAAGAAGCATTACCGCCGCTGCTCAAAGAAATTATCCGTGAAAACACAGGTATTGTTCCGATGCGTGCAGAACAGACGGAGCAAATTGCGGAAATGGAAAAGATTTGCTTTTCAACCCCTTGGTCGCAACAGAGCTTGGAGGAGGAACTGACCAACCCTTCGGCTCATTTTTTGGTTGCGGAATTTGAAAAGCAAGTCGTAGGCTACATCGGCGTGTTGGACATTTGCGGCGAAGCAGATATTACCAATGTTGCCGTTTTGCCTGCCTACCGCCGCTGCACAATCGCAGACAAGCTGTTGACCCAAGCTGTAAAGGAAGCCCGAGAACGAAAAGACGAATTTATTACATTGGAAGTAAGAGAAAGCAATCAAGGAGCGATTGCGTTATATACCAAGCACGGCTTCGAATCGGTCGGACTGCGCAAGAATTTTTACACGAAGCCAACCGAGTCCGCCGTGCTGATGACCAAGCGATTTACCGCACATGGAAAGGATATACAAAATGAAGATACTTGCCATTGAATCTTCCTGCGATGATACGGCTGCCGCCGTTGTGGAAGACGGACGAAAGGTGCTGAGCAATGTCGTGGCATCCCAAGTGGATGCGCACATTGTCTATGGCGGTGTTGTGCCCGAAATTGCCTCCCGAATGCACACCGAAGCCATTCACGGCACGGTGAGCGAAGCTTTGCACCAAGCCAACACAACCATGGATGAGATTGACGCCGTCGCCGTCACCTATGCGCCCGGCTTAATCGGTGCGCTGTTAATCGGCGTGAGCTTTGCAAAAGGGCTTGCTTTCAGCGCAAACAAGCCCCTCATTCCCGTGCATCACCTGCGTTCGCACATCGCCGCAAACTACATCACGACACCGAACCTTGAACCGCCGTTTTTGGCTTTGGTGGTCAGCGGCGGACACAGCCACATTGTGCAGGTTAAGAGCTACACGGAATTTGAAATTATCGGCAGGACCATGGATGACGCCGCAGGCGAATGCATGGACAAGGCCGCCCGTGCGCTCGGTCTGCCTTATCCCGGCGGCTTGAATCTTGACCGTGTGGCACAAAACGGCAACCCGAAGGCCTATCAATTCCCCCGACCGAGAGTAGACGGAAGCGCCTTTGATTTCAGCTTTTCGGGGCTGAAAACCGCCGCTATCAATTTAATTCACAACGCCGAACAAAAAAACGAGGCTGTTTGCATGGAGGATTTCGGTGCCTCCTACATACACGCTGTGGTGCGGTGCCTGACAGACAACACCCTGCGTGCGGCACAAAGCATCGGTGAAAAACGAATTGCTTTGGCAGGCGGTGTTTCCGCCAACCGTGTTTTGCGCCGTGAAATGACGGCACTGTGTGAACAAAAGGGACTTGCATTGTATTTCCCGGAGCTGAAGTACTGCGGTGATAATGCCGCCATGGTCGGCGCACAAGGATATTACGAATTTTTGAGCGGAAAACAGGCGGATTTGTCGCTGAATGCCTACGCAACGATGCCAATCGACAAAACATATTTTTGATTAAATTGTAAAGTAATTACCTTTACTCCACAAAATAAATTTGAAATCGGCGCATCCAACACAAGATACAGAAACAGCGCTTCTCCTGTTGTAAAGAGATTTACTTTATAAATGAAAGTGCTGTTTTTTCTTTTCATTTGCCCTTGACAGCTCGATTTCTTGGCAAAATGATACAAAAATATGACCTGTTTTTACGCAACATATCCGATTTTGCCTCCTATCGGAACAAAATCGTGGTTTATTCATTTCGACTGTTTTATACAGTTTTCCGTTTTTGCTCAACGCATCGCTTTTCCGTCATAATAATCGGATGTGTCGGGTAATATCGTAAAGTTTTTCCATTTACAGATGTGAAAAACCGTGTGAAAAAAGTGAAAAA
>DNXM01000149.1 GCA_003505905.1 Oscillospiraceae bacterium | reverse complement strand
GAGCAATGCGGCAAGCTTCAACACGGCGGTCTGCGTTTTGCCGTCCGTGATTTCGTTGTTCAAAATCATTTCAACAGCTTTGTTCAAGGGAATTTTTTCGACATTCAAAAACTCATCGTCATCCAAATCCTGTTCGCATTCTTTCAAGCCGATTGCACCGTACAGATAAATGATTTCGTTCGTATAACCGGGGGACGGAAAGAATTGACCGAGGTTGATATATTGCTCGGCGGTTACGCCTGCTTCTTCCCGAAGCTCTCTTTTGCCTGCCTTGAGCGGATTTTCGTTCAGCTCCAGCTTCCCTGCGGGCAATTCAAGCACTTCCTGCATATAGGGGTAGCGGAATTGGCGCACAAAAAGCAGCTCCATATCATCGGTCAGTGCTGCCACGGTTACGCCGCCGTTGTGCTCGACAAACTCACGGGTGGCTTCTTTTCCGTTGGGAAGTCCGGCAATATCCACACGCAGGTTGATGATTTTTCCTTTGTAAATGGTGTTCTTAAAGACGGTTGTTTCTTCGGTTTTCATTTTTACTCTCCTCTTGAACGAACAAAGACATCTCCAAGAGCAGAGATGTCTTGCGGTAATTATTCGGCTGTTTCGTCAAAGTTCAAACGCTCTTCCTCCACGACCAGCGGACGGTTCATCACACGGGAATTGATGTTCATGATGTATTCGCCGAGTAAGCCGATGAAGAACAGCTGAATCGAGCCCATGAAGAACACACCAATCAAAATCGGCGCCGTTCCTGCGGGGAAACGATCCCAGTAAATCAGCTTCAAAATCAAATATACCAACGCTACCAAAGCGGAAAGTGCGCCCAAGACGGCACCCGCAAAAACGGCTAAACGCAAGCCGATTTTCGTGTAGGAGGTGAACGAAAGCATGGCGGCGTCATAAAGGCTGTAAAAGTTGTTGTGCGTTTTGCCTGCACGGCGCTGCGGCTGCGTGTAGGCAATTTCCTTGTATTCGGGGCCAAGCTCCGCAACAATGCCTCGAATAAACGGTTGCGGGTCGCCAAGCTCACGCAATGTTTTTACAAAGCTCTTGTCGTAAAGCCCGAAGCCCGTGAAATGCTCAATCTGTTCGACATCGCTCATCTTTTTGATGGCTTTGTAGTAGAGCGAACGCAGAGCGTACATGACTTTGCTTTCTTTGGATTTCGTCTTGACGCCGATAACCAGCTTGTAGCCGTTTTCCCATTCTTTAACGAATTGGGGAATCAGCTCCGGCGGATCCTGAAAGTCGGCACACAGCGTGATGCAGCATTCACCGCTTGTCTGCGTGATGGCGTGATACGGGCTGTTAAATTGCCCGAAGTTGCGGCAGTTGAAAATTGCTTTTACATTTTTGTCCTCTGCGCAGATTTGGCGCAGAATGGTTCTCGTTTGATCCTGCGACTTGTTGTCGATGAAGAGGATTTCATAATCGTACTGCGGCAGATTGGTCACGAACTGATGCTTGACCGCTTCGTAGATGGCACGAACATTTTCTTCCTCGTTATAGCAGGGAATCATTACGGAAAGCCGTTTTTTTTCTGACATGGTTATCTCTTCCTTTACGCCTGTGAAACGGCTTCGATTATTGTTTTTGCCATATAGTCAATCATTTCATCGGTCATGCCGGGGTAAACACCGACCCAGAAGGTATCGTTCATGATGCGGTCGGTGTTGGTCAAATCGCCGACAATGCGATAGCCTTCACCTGTTTTACGCATTTCGTCAAAGCAGGGGTGCTTTGTTAAGTTGCCTGCAAAGAGCATACGTGTCTGTACACCGTGAGATTCGATGTAGGGCACAACCTTTTTGCGGTCAACGCCTTCTGCACAGGTCACCATAAAGCCGAACCAGCTCGGACGGCCGTTTTCGCACGGCACGGGCAGAATCAGCTTGTCGGCAACACAGTCCAATGCTTTGCGCAAACGGTCAAAGTTGTGACGGCGTTTTTCAACAAAACCGGGGAATTTTTCAAGTTGAGCACAGCCGACAGCGGCCTGCAAATCGGTGGCTTTCAAGTTGTATCCGAAGTGAGAATAAACATATTTATGGTCATAACCGAATGGGAGTTCGCCGTACTGACGGTCAAAACGGTGGCCGCACAGGTTGTCCTGACCAGAAGCGCAAACGCAATCACGACCCCAGTCACGCATGGAACGCATGATTTTGGAAAGCAGGGGATTGTTCGTGTAGACGGCTCCGCCCTCGCCCATGGTCATGTGGTGCGGCGGATAGAAGCTGGAGGTGCCCAAATCACCGAAGGTGCCGGTGAAGCCCTCTTTGCCGTCAAGCGTGTAGCGGGAGCCGAGTGCATCGCAGTTGTCTTCAATCAGCCAAAGGTTGTGCTTGTCGCAAATTTCCTTGACCGCTTTAATGTTAAAGGGATTACCCAAGGTGTGCGCAATCATCACCGCTTTGGTTTTGTCGCTCACAGCCTTTTCGAGCATTTCCACATCAATGTTGTATTGCGGAATCGTTACATCCACAAACACCGGCACGGCGCCGTATTGAATCATCGGCGTAACGGTTGTCGGGAATCCTGCGGCAACGGTAATTACCTCATCGCCCGGTTTCACGGCACGATCACCAAGCAAGGGAGAGGTCAAAGTCATAAACGCCAAAAGGTTTGCGCTTGAACCCGAGTTGACCAAGGCGCAGAACTTTACGCCGAGGTAATCGGCGAGCCCTTTTTCAAACTGATTGGTGTAACGACCGGAGGTCAGCCAAAACTCCAAAGCACTGTCGACCAAATTCACCATTTCGGCGGAATCGTAAACACGGGATGCGTAGGAAATGCGCTGACCCGGCTCAAAGGGAGGCTTTTGGTTGTGGTAGGGATCA
>DNXM01000171.1:3737-9749 GCA_003505905.1 Oscillospiraceae bacterium | reverse complement strand
AATCATCACGGCAACAAGTGCCAAAACGATGTACAAAATCATTTAATCCATCCTTTCTTGTATAGCAAAATGGTGCTCAATCCGCCAATGACCACCATCACAAACACCATGATGGAAACATTGGAGGTCAGCTGCGGGAACAGCAGGAAAATCAAAATTGCGCTCAACATCGGGATAATCGCCGTTTTCGGTGCATCAAAAGCATACTTACAGCCGAGTGCGCCGAACATGGCAGGCATCACCGTTTTGAAGGCAGGGAGCATAACCGGGCTTTCCAAAACGGGTGTGAGCGGTGCGATGAGAAGCACGCCCAAGGCAAGCACAAGCGTTGTGGTCAACGCACTCGTCGCAATGGAAATGGTGGACACAATTTCGTTTTCCGTTGTGCCGACCTTCGTGTTCATCAAGCGTCTTGCATTCATCGCACAGGGAATTTTCAAATTTGACAAATTACCCGTGATAAAGCCAAGATAGGTTCCGCCCGTGCCGAGGAGCGGCGCATAAGCCACCAATTCCGCAATGCCCGAAGGCACATCCATCAAGATAATCGGCACAAACGCCATCCAAAACGCCTTGGACAAATTCGGCTTTGTGTCCAAAATCAGGCAAATGCCAAAGGGAAGCGCAAGCATGACGAGTATCATCACCGCCGTCCAAAAACGACCCGAGCGGTGTATTTTGTTTGTGTAGGTTTCCATATTCAAGGAAGCCGTTTTGTTTTCGTTCATGTCTTTCTCCCTCCTCACTCAACAAATGCGGAAAGCGTCGGGAACAGATACTGACCGCCGATGCTTGCCGCCATGCCGACCAAAATGCTCAATGCGAACGAATAATTTTCAAGCCAATCGAGCTTTTTCTTTTTTATCAGCACCGTCAGCCCGAGCATCACCGCCGCCGAACACACCGCCGCAATCACATAAAGCACATTCGGGGTGCGTGTAACGGTTTGTTCCACGCCGTCAATCACCTTGGTCAATTCCATCGTGCGCAGCTTGCCGAATGCGTCACCGACATATGCGCTGACCATGCCGAGAAACACACCGCTGAACAGCACATCGGTAAAGCGTGCATCCTTGGTTGCCGCCGCCGTCATCTTTTTTTGATAGGATTTGTAGAAAAACAAAATCACGAACGAGGTTGTCATAACACCCAGCGTCATGGCCAACGCAATCGACGCAAAATCCGCCTTTGTCATCAATGCCGACGGCAATTCGCCAAGCCCGAGGCTTTTTGCCACATTGCTCGCCGCAGGCGCTTCGTATTGAAGCGAGCCGACGATGGAAAGCCGCACCCACGGCAGCGGCACGCCGAGCGCCGGCACCAGCGCCAAAACGCCGACTAAAATCGCCACAGACGGCATCACGGTGAAGGTTGCGCTTGAAATCACCACACGGCGCAGTTTTTTCATGTCCATCCCGACTTTCTTCCCCTGCCGCCAGGCACGCACCAAAAACAGCAGAGCCTGAAACACGACAAGCCCGATAATGGCGGCTGCAAGAAGATACATCGGTGTGGAATTGGTCAGTTGATTCATGGTTTCACTCATGGAACAAACACCTCCGAAAAATATCTCTGTCATTGTAACACTTATCGTTCGGTTTGTATAGTAAAAAAACAAAAAAAGCGGAAAAGCATCGAAAAACATGAAATCTTTCCGAATATTCCCGCATTTTTATTCAATGATATTGCTTGCCCTGCACTATTTTGTGCTGTATGAGGTATCGGTTCAAGCGGTTGAGCACCTGCTTTTTGTTTGCGCTCCACAGCGGCGCAATCAAATCCCGTTTTGCTCCGTCCCCCGTCAAGCGGTGAACAATCATATTCGGCGGCAAATGCTCCAGGCACTGCGCAACCAAGGCAATGTATTCGTCCTCCTCCATAACGGAGAATTCGCCCTTTTCATAAAGCAAAGCCAAATCGGTATCTTTCAGCACATGAAGCAGCTGAAGCTTGATGCCGTTTGCACCGCTGTGCGCCACATAGTCAACCGATTGCAGCATCTGCTCCTTTGTTTCGTGAGGCAAGCCGAGAATCAAGTGAACAATTACTTCGATTCCGTTTTCTTTCAGCTTACGCATCGCCTCATCAAAACACGGCAGTGCATAGCCACGGCGAATAAAGGCGGCACTTTTTTCATGAACGGTTTGCAAGCCAAGCTCGACCCACACGGGCTTGATGCGGTTGAGCTCCGCCAACAGCGCAATCACATCATTCGGCAAACAATCGGGTCGGGTTGCGACCGAGAGCGCCACCACATCCGGCACAGCCAATGCCTGTTCAAACAGCGAACGCAGTTTTTCGACCGGCGCATAGGTGTTGGTATAATCCTGAAAATAGGCAATGTATTTTGCGTTGCCCGCTTTTTCGGCAACGAGCTTTTTCGCCTGCTCGATTTGCTGTGCCACACTGCCGCACGGCTTCGCCGCAAACTCGCCCGAGCCGCCCTTGGAGCAAAAAATACAACCCCTTGTGCCCAAGGTACCATCCCGATTCGGGCAGGTCATGCCGCCCGATATGGCAAGCTTATATACTTTACAGCCAAACCGCCGTTTCAGTTCGGCATTCAGCGAGCGATAGCCCGAATTTAGTTTGTTCATATCACTTGAGCACGACAATGGTCACGCCGTTTTCTCCCTCGCCGAAGGTACCGAGGCGAAAGCTCTTCACATAGGTGCTTTTACGCAGATAATTCTGCGTTGCCGTGCGCAGTGCGCCCGTGCCTTTGCCGTGAATAATCGTGAATTCGCTCAAGCCCGTGCGCAGACCGTAGTCGATAAAACGGTCGATTTCAAGCAGAGCATCGTCCACCGTCATGCCACGCAAATCCAGCCGAGTGTCGGCGCTCATTGCCGCTTTTTCGCTGAGCCGGTCGCCCTGTCGGCGAGGCTGTGATGCTTTTTCTTTCGTCTTTTCGCTCATCAGACGCAAGTCGTCCGCCTTTACACGCATCTTGGCGGAGCCTGCCATAACGGACACATTTCCGTTCTTGTCGGGCACGCTCAAAACCGCCGCCTGCTTGCCGAGTGTTTTAATCAGCACCGTATCGCCGACAACCAAAGCACGGGGCAGTACGTAGTCCTCATCGTCGTCAAAGCTTTCAATCGGGTCGGCGGCAGCATCCATGGCTTCCATGCCCTTTTTCACGGTCGCTCTGGCTCGGCGAGCCAGCTCTGCCAAGTCCTTTGCCTTTTCTTTTTCCTTTTTCAGCTTGTCCAGCTCAGCCATCAAGCCGTAAGCCTCCCGCTTGGCTTGGTCGACAATGCGAGCCGCCTGCGCCTTGGCTTCGTCCAGCTCCCTGCGGCGCTGTGCCTCAACCTTTTCCTGCTTCTCTTCGGCTTCCCGGCGAATTTTCTGCGCCTGCAAGGTCTGTTCGTATGCTTCGTTTCGCTCCTCCTCCAGCTTTCTTCGGCTGTCCTCGAGCGTTTCAATCACATCTTCAAACTGCGTGTTTTCCGCCGACACCAATTCCGCCGCACGGTCGACAATTGCCTTTTCCATACCCAGGCGTTCGGAAATGGCAAACGCATTGGAACGACCCGGCATACCGATGAGCAGGCGGTAGGTCGGGCGCAGGGTTGCCACATCAAACTCACAGCAGGCGTTTTCCACCCGATTGGTTTGCAGGGCATAGGCCTTTAATTCGGCATAGTGCGTTGTGGCGGCAATTTTTGCGCCCTTTTGGGCAAGGCTTTCGAGAATCGCCATCGCCAACGCCGCACCCTCAACCGGGTCGGTACCTGCGCCCAATTCATCAATCAGTACCAAGCTGTGCTCATCGACACGGGCGAGAATATCAATAATGTTGGTCATATGCGCCGAAAAAGTTGACAGCGATTGTTCGATGGACTGTTCATCCCCGATATCCGCCAAAATCTGACCGAACACGGAAATCTCGCTGGTTTCCCGAGCGGGAATCAACAAACCGCACGAAGCCATCGCCGAGAGCAGACCGACCGTTTTAATCGAAACGGTCTTGCCACCCGTATTCGGTCCGGTTATCACCAGCGTATCAAAATCCCGTCCCAAACGAATATCCACGGGGACGGCTTTTTCTTTTTTGAGCAAGGGGTGTCTTGCGTTGTGCAGTTCAATGATGCCGTTTTCGTTGAGCTTGGGCACCGCCGCATTCATCGAATAAGCCAACTGCGCCTTGGCAAAAATCAAATTGATTTCCACCGCACATTCAAAGCTGTTCTTAATGCTTTCGGCAAAGCTGCCTGCCTCTGCCGAAAGAGCGGACAAAATGCGGTCAATCTCATCCCGCTCTTTGGAAAGCAAAACTTTAATTTCGTTGTTAGCTTCCACAACCGCCATCGGTTCAACAAACACGGTCGCTCCGCTTGAAGAAGTGTCGTGCACCAAGCCCGGCACCTCGTTGCGGTGTTCACTTTTGACCGGCAGAACAAACCGCCCGTTTCGCATGGTCACAATCGCTTCCTGCAACGCATCCCGATAATGCTTGGAACGGGTCATTTTGTCGAGCTGTTCCCGCACCTTGGATTCCTGCGCACGAATCTTGCGACGAATGCTTGCAAGCTCGGGCGAAGCGTTGTCCGCCATTTCATCCTCGCTGACAATTGAAGTAATAATAGCATCCTCCAAGTACTTATTCGGAGTCAATGCGCCGAACAGAACATCCAAACAGCTTTCAACCCCTGCATTCGCACTTCGCCATTGCGTGAGCGAACGAATGACACGCAGGGTTTCGGCAATGTCCAACAACTCACGCATGGAAAGCACACTGCCCGCATCGGCACGGTGAAGAGCGTTGTTCACATTTTTCAATCCGCCGAACGAGGGACCGCCGAAACGAGCCAGCAGCATATGCGCATCCTGCGTTTGGTTCATCAGCGCCTGCGCTTCATACAGCGAATGCACGGGACGCAGTGCCAAGGCCGCCTCCCGACTTTCCGCACAGCAGGTATGCTCGGCAAGGCGTTCCAAAACCTTATCCAATTCAAGAGCAAGTAAGTGCTTGTTCATGTTATGACCTCACTTATCGTTATCTGATATCATCATAGCATAGCAAACGCAATTTCGCAATTCTTATTCCAAAATCTTTTCACTGTCTACTTGCAAAAGCTTTGCGGAATATGGTAAAATTCAAGCAAATTACGAAACAGAAAAAACGGATTTTGGGGTGACAAAGTGATTCTCACGCATCAAAACCGAAAAATTGAATTTGAAAAGGGCGAAAACCTGCTCGCCGTTTTGCAGCGAGCAGGCATTCCCGTTTTTGCGCCCTGCTCGGGGCGAGGAGCTTGCGGCAACTGCAAAGTAAAGTTAAGTTACTTTACGAATCCGTCTGCTCACGAAAAAACGCACTTAACCCAAGAAGAATTGGAAAACGGCATTCGCTTGGCGTGTTGCACACAATTGGAGCAGGATTGCACGGTGGAAACCGTTGAGCAAGCCACCACCGTAGCCACCGTGCCGCAAAACACGACCGAAAGCCTTGACAAAGCGGCGAATCTGCGTGCTTTTTGCGACCTTGGCACCACAACAGTGACCATTGCTTTTGTGAATGAAAGCGGCGAAATTGTCGATTCCGTCAGTGAAGTGAACGCACAAATCGCCTACGGAGCCGATGTTCTTTCCCGCATTGGGGATGCCGAACACCAAGCCGAATTAACTCGCATCATTCGCAGTCAATTAGAGAAAATGGTTAACTGTAAAGCTGATTCACTTGTCGTTTCAGGCAATACCGCCATGCTTCATTTGCTGGTCGGAGCCGACACTTCCGCACTCGGAGTCTATCCGTTTACGCCTGCTTTCACCGATTCCGTCACCTTTTCGCTCGGTTCACTCACCGTCACAACGCTGCCGTGTATAGATGCCTTTTTAGGGGCAGATGTAACCGCAGGTGTTTTTGCCTGCAAACCCGAAAAAGAATATAAGCTGTTAGTCGACTTGGGCACCAATGCGGAAATTGCACTTTTCAATGAAAAAAACCTCTTTGCCGTTTCCGCCCCCGCAGGTCCGGCGTTTGAGGGAGCGGACATTCGCTGCGGC
>DNXM01000171.1:0-3701 GCA_003505905.1 Oscillospiraceae bacterium | reverse complement strand
CGCTGCGGCTGTGCGGCGGTGGAAGGTGCCGTTTCTTCGTTTCATTTTGAAAACGGAATCCGCACCGTCGAAACCGTCGGGCAAAAGCCGCCCATTGGTCTTTGCGGCTCGGGGCTGTTGGATTTGATTGCCTCTTTGCGGAAAAGCGGACTGCTTTCCGCAGACGGCACGCTGACCGACAGCGAATTCACCGTTCTCGGTGACATCAAGCTATACGCGGAGGATGTTCATGCGTTTTTGCTCGCCAAGTCTGCCGTTCGCACGGCAATTGATTTACTTTTGAAAAGAGCCGACTGTTCAACCGATGAAATTTCCTGCGTTTATCTCGCAGGCGGTTTCGGCACCTATCTCAATCCGTCAAGTGCCGCACAGGTCGGCTTGCTATCCCCTGCACTTGCCGAAAAAGCAACGGCGGCAGGCAACACATCCCTGCTCGGCGCCGTTGCATACGCCTTCGGCAGCCACCGCTTGCCACCCTGTCGAACCGTGTTCAACTTGGCAACCGATGCGGAATTCAACGATTGCTTCGTGAAAAACATGACGCTTTTGCCGTAGAGAAGGCAAAGAGAAGCAATATAGTAAATTTTTTACTAATATTTTTCACAATTCTTGTAAAACTAAAGGCAATGTATTATAATATTGCACGAAAAGGAGGAGAATGACTTGCAAGTTGCTTCTGTTACAGAAAGGCGTCGAAGCGTACTCATCGGCTTTCTCTATTATGCGTTGATTTTGGGCGCCGCCTACTTATTTTTGCGCTTTGCCTTTTGGCCTTTGTTTCCGTTTTTGCTGGCGTTTTTCATTGCCATGGTTTTACAAAAGCCGGTCAATTTTCTCGAAAAAAAGACGCCGCTCAAACGAGGCTTTCTTTCTCTGATTTGCGTGCTGTTTATTTTAGCTGTTCTGCTCGGCTTAACGGTTTGGGTCGGCAGCTCGGTCTTCGGTGAAATCAAAAATTTTGTCACCTCGTTGGCAAACAACTTTGAAAGCTTTCCGAATTTCATTCACCAAGCCGAAGCTTGGCTGCTGCACTTAACGGCAAAGCTTCCTGCATCCATTCAGCGTGCCATAGACACCAACATCGAAAAAATTGCCGACAGTCTGCTAACCTCTTTTTCCGACAAGGAACAGCAGATTGCACAGCACGCTTCCACCGAAACGGGTCTTGACCTTTCGTTCCTCAAAACGCCGTTGAGCGGCATGATTTCCACGGCAAGCAAATTGCCGAGTGCGCTGGTTGCCACCGTCGTTGCCGTCATCGCCTGCTGTTTTATGACGGCGGATTATCGGCGCATTACGACATTCATCATGCGTCAGCTTTCCCCGAACCGCCGCACGGCTTTGCTTCGAACCAAAAAGCTCACCCTGAACACGCTCGGCAAAATGGCAAAGGCATACGGCTTGATTGTTTTGATTACCTTCTCCGAATTGAGCTTGGGGCTTGGCTTGCTCAAGCTCATCGGCTTCTATCAAGGCGGTTATGTGCTGCTGATTGCGCTGATTATCGCCGTTGTCGACATTCTGCCGATTCTCGGCTCGGGCACGATTTTGATTCCGTGGTCGGTTGTTTCACTGTTCACGGAAAAGGTCGCTCTGGGCGTTGGTCTGTTTGTTGTCTATATTATCATCTCCATCCTGCGCCAATTCATCGAGCCTCGACTGGTTGCGGGTCAGCTGGGTTTGCCGCCGATTGCAACGCTCGTCGGAATGTATTTCGGCTTAAAGCTTTTCGGTATCATCGGTATGTTCATCGTGCCGATTACAATAAATGTACTCAAGGTTCTCAACGACGAGGGAGTTCTTCACATTTGGAAGCGTGAAAACAGCGAGGAAGAAACACAGTCGTTGGAACTTCGGTCGTTCAAATTCAAAAAAAATCACAAGGAAGAAAAAAAGAATGAGCAACATCATTGAGGTTTCCGAGCTCCGCAAGTTTTACGGAAAAAACGAAGTGCTCAAGGGTCTTTCCCTGAGCTATCAGCCGGGTCAAATCATCGGCTTGCTGGGTCCAAACGGCTGCGGCAAAACCACGCTGATGAAAATTTTGGTCGGCTTGATTCACGACTATGAGGGCAGTGTCAAAATCGACGGGCAGGCACCCGGCATTTACACCAAATCTGTCACCGCCTATCTGCCCGAGCGCACCTATTTACCCGAATGGATGCGAGCCGGCGAAGCCATTGATTATTTCCAGGACTTTTTCCCCGATTTCGACAAGCAAAAGTCACTTGAACTGCTTCGTCATTTCGGTTTGGATGAAAAGCAGAAAATCAAATCCATGTCCAAGGGTATGCAGGAAAAGCTTCAACTGCTCATTGTCATGAGCCGTAACGCCAAGCTCTACTGCCTTGACGAACCGCTCGGCGGCGTTGACCCTGCCACCCGCAGTGCCATTTTGGATTTCATCATGCAAAACTACACCGAAAAATCCACCGTCCTCATCACAACCCATCTCATCAACGATGTGGAACGCATTTTCAACTCCGTTTTAATGATTGGTAACGGTCATATTGCCGTCAACAGCAGTGTTGATGCAATTCGTGAAAGCGGAAAAAGTGTGGAAGAACTTTTCAAGGAGGTGTTCAGCTTTGCTTGGTAAGCTGATTAAAAACGAATTAAAAGCAGGGCTTCACTCGGTGGCCTTGGTATATGTGGCAGCCGTCGGTGCACTTGCCGCCGTTGCTTTTTCGCTCATTTTCAACATTATGTGGCTCACCGCCATTGCTTTGATTGCCGTTGTTGCCGTGGCACTGGGCATTTTGCTCATCACCATTGTTTCCATCATCACGGGCTTTAACCGCTCCCTGTTCCGTGACCAAGGGTACTTAACCTTTACGCTCCCGTGTACGAGCGGACAAATCCTTTTTGCCAAGGGTCTGTGCGCTTTTATTTGGCTGGTCATCAGTTACTTGTCCGTCATCGCCATATACGCCGCCGTGTTTTCCATGACCTTCACGCTGGCGCAGGACCAAATGGGCGTTGAAAATTTGGAAATGGTGAAAGCGTTGGTCAATGCCTTTGTGCAGCTGCCCGACAAGGCCGCCGTTGTTACGGCAATTGTTGCCCTTGCTTCCCGCATTTTCCTGTTGATTGTTTTTGCCATTGCGCTGGTCTTCTTCTCCATCACACTTTCCAATGTGCGTCCGTTCCAGCGTCAAGGCTTCCTGCCTGCCGTGCTGATTTTCGTGGTTGTTTTTCTTGTCATTCAGCTCATCAGCACCCTGCTTAACATCTATGTTCCCCTTTCCGTCACCGTTTCTTTTTCAGAGGGCTTGCAGCTGCACACCATGGCTGCGGAAAACAATCTGCTCAATTTCGGCGTTGCCGATGTCATCTTCCAGTTTGCTACCACTTGCTTCTTCTTCGGCTTCAGCGCATGGCTGATGAACCACAAAATCAATTTGAAATAATAGGTGATTTCAATGCGTAACAAACGAGTGCTTCTCTGCGCCGTCCTCTTATTGCTTCTGTGCGGTTCGGCGTTTCCGACCTGCGCTTGGGGGGATTCCGCAGCCGCCGGCATTGTGCCGGCCGACCAAGCCATCCGCTTTTCCGCCGCCTGCACCAATGCCGAAGAAATTTGTCAGGGCGTCTGCGCAGGTGCGGACTATGTCAGCATTCCGAGCGGTTTCGCATTCTCGGACGCTTTGCAGGCAGTGGAAGACGCCAAAAAGGAGCTCACCCAACAGCATACCTTTCGC
>DNXM01000155.1:416-3832 GCA_003505905.1 Oscillospiraceae bacterium | reverse complement strand
CCTCCCGGATTCCATCGTTACACCGTTCTACACCTATCCCCTGTCCGAATACAATGAAGATGCCAAGAGCAGATTCAATCGCACGATTCCGTGTGAAGAGCTGCTCAAGGATTACGGTGAGGAAAGAGTTTTCTGCTTTAACTATGCACCGTTCGGCAGCATTGAAAAGCTTACGGACAAACTGAACGACTACATCAACAACATCCAAGATAAATATTTCCCGGGTCAAAAGGTCATTCTTGTGCCGATGAGCATGGGCGCCGCCACCGTCAGCAATTACCTTTATAAATACGGCACGCAGGGCGATGTTGCAAAGGTCGTCAGCATCGTCGGCTGTTGGGACGGAAGCGATGTATTCGCCGACCTTTTAGAGGGCAAGTACGCCGACAATTCGCCCGAGATTTTCTACACGCAGTTGATTTCAAGCTTGGTTGCGGACAGCGGCACAAGCAGCTTGATTAACATTTTACTGCACTGCTGCTCTAAATCAACACTCACACCGTTGTTGAAAAATGTCGTAAAGGCTTTGTGTGACGAGGTCATTTTGAAGTCCCCGACCATGCTGGCATTGGTTCCGAGCGACCGATATGACGACATTCGCAAAAACTATTTAACCCGACCCGGTTACGAAGATGTGCTGAAAGAGGCAGACGAATACCACGAGGCACAGTCCGCCGTTAAAACCACGCTGAAAAATTTGAACCAAAACTACGGAACCGAATTCTATTTCGTTGCAGGATATGACCTTGCTTTCGGCGAAGTGACAACCGACTACGCTTTCTTCAAATGCTTTGCTTCCTCTCCGACAACAAACTCCGATGAAATCATCCAAATCGGTTCAACCGCTCCCGGCACAACAAGTGTTACGGCGAACAAGCAGTTCTCGCAGTCTTACCTGGAAGCCGCCGAACGGGCAGGAACCGCAAAATATATTTCTCCCGACAAATCCATTGATGTTTCCACCTGCATTTTCCCCGACCACTGTTGGGTGTTCTGCAAGCAAAAGCACGAGCTTGAACGCAACAATGTTGCACTTCAAATTGCTCTCGGCATCGCAAGGGGCGAATTGAAAGACATCAACACCAATTCTGCCGCCTATCCGCAGTTCAACGAAGGCAGAAATTTGGGGAAATATGAAGATAATTACTCCAAAAAAGTCAAAGCCATTATCGCAGATGAAGCCGTTGACGCAAACAACCCCGGTGTGAAATATTCCGATACTCTCGGCAGCAATTACGCATCCATCAAAGCCGAAGCCGTAACCCTGTTGGCAGAGGGCGAAAAAATGGTGGCAACAACCGTCATTGACATGGACAAAGATAACGCAACCATCGAAAAGTTCCGTGTTTTCTGCGAAAAGGTTGATGTGTTAATCAACGGTGAACCCGAAGCCGATAAAACAGGACCTGTTTTGACCAAAATCAACCAATTCATCTATTCCATTACGGGGCCGAAAGGAATCCCCGATTTGTTCAAATAAGAAACCGAAAAGTCAAGTGCTGTCGCCGATTGATTTTCTCAATTTGCGGCAGCACCTTTTTCACAAAAATCCCTCTGTCATTTCTCGACAGGGGGATTTTTTCGCACATCGGCACGTTCTTCATGCCGCCCGTCAGCCCATTCAACGGTTTTTCCCCGAAACACGAACGGTTTTGAAAAATGCAGTATCAGCAAGCATACCATACCACGAACCGGTGATATATATGGCAGCAAATAAAATGTTGGCATTCAAATTCAGTTCATTATTTTTTCGACATTTTCAAGAATATTATTTTCATCAACAGCTCGATATGATACAATGAAAAAAAGGAGCTGATTGCATGATAACTCTAAAGCCAACTTCATCAATGGAAAAATGCTTTGCAGATGAAAGCATCCATCAGAAGATTGCAATTAACTGCATTGAAGCGCTGAAAGGGGAAAAATTGCTTTTCCGAATTCCCACATGAAAAGGGTTGGATTGAAAAGGTCAGAAGAAAAATCAACAAACTGATTGAGGAAAACTCTGCAAAACGATAAATACGCAATTAGAAAATGAAAGAAATTATGGAATTGTTTACCGTTTAATGATATAATGTTTCACACTGATATAATTGCGGAGGAAACCATGTTTCGTCATATGAGAAAAGTTAAAAACGAAATCGGTATTGATATGGCAAAGCACCTTCTCAAAACAGAACGAAGAGGTGTGCTGTCTGTTAACGGAGATGGCGGTTATCCGTATGCAATTCCAATCAATTTTCTGTATTCTGAAGAAGATAATAAGATTTACTTTCACGGCTCACGGGTCGGACACAAGGTTGATTCAATAAATGCTTGTGATAAAGTATGCTTTACTGTTTTCGGAAATGAACAAATAAAAAAAGAAGAATGGGCACCGTTTGTTCAGAGTGTCGTTGTTTTCGGAAGATGCCGCACAATAAACAACAAAGATTTGAACAAAAAACTTGTAACAGCATTTGCCGAAAAATACTATCCTTATTCAGAGCTTGTCAAAGAAGAAGTTGATTCCTATGGTGCGGTTGTTCAGATGTTCGAGATAGAAATTGAACATACAAGCGGAAAAGAAATTCAGGAAAAATAATCAATAAAAGGAGAATGCATTATGAAAATTTCAGTTAGTAATTACAGCTATAGCCAGTGGAGACACAGAGACGGAAAAACCATTTTTGACTGCATGGATCATGCGAAAAGGTTTGCCGACGGTTTTGAGTTTGCGAACTTGGATTGCCCCGATGGCAGGGAGCCTTTGGATTACGCCAAAGAGCTGAGGGCGTATGCCGATAAAATCGGTTTGCCGATTGTGTGCTACTCCATTTGTGCGAATATGTTAGCCGAAGATTTGGATGCCGAGGTTGCCCGTGTTTGTCGTGAGGTGGATATTGCCGAAGCATTGGGTTGCCCGGTAATGCGTCACGATGTGGCAGATGGATTCCCAAAATGGTACACCGGCATTAAAACATTCGGTTCTGTATTGCCCCGATTGGCAGAGGGTTGCCGCAGAATTACGGAATACGCCGCCCAAAAAGGCATTCGCACCTGCTCCGAAAACCACGGCACTTTCTTCCAGCGTCCCGAAAGAATGATTGCCTTGATAGAGGCGGTGGATAACAGTAACTACGGTCTGTTGTGTGATATGGGCAACTTCCTTTGCGGCGATGCCGAAAGCATAGTATCCGTGGGTGAGGTGGCAGCTGCCTCTATACACGTTCATGCAAAAGACTTCCTGCTGAAAAAAGGCGAATGCGTCCATCCCGGTGACGGTTGGTTCTGCACTCGTGGCGGCGACTATCTCAGAGGCACCGTTATCGGCCACGGTGTTGTACCTGTGGCACAGGATGTTCGTATTCTGAAAAATTCCGGCTATAACGGCTATATAACCTGCGAATTCGAGGGTATGGAGCGTTGCCCCGAGG
>DNXM01000155.1:0-397 GCA_003505905.1 Oscillospiraceae bacterium | reverse complement strand
AAATCGGCTGTGCCAATCTGCGCCGTTACATCAAAGCCGCTGAATAATTGTTTGTTACAACCCTTTATATTCAAGCCATCAAAGGAGATTGAAAAATGGCTGTTTCTGAAAAGATTACATTTACAAAAGCGCTTCCTGTTTGGGAAAACGGAAAAGAAAATGAAAGAAACCACACCCTTGCGTTCAGATGTGTTGTCGGCAAAAGCAAAGAATATACTTTGAGAATTGCCGGTCACAATGTTTACAGGGTTCTCATTAACGGCAATTTCTATGCATCCGGTCCCGCAAGAACGGCACACGGATTATATCGTGTCAGCGAATATCCCATAACCGAGAACAATCTTATTGACGGCGAAAATGTAATAAGCATTGTTGTATGCGGATATAATGTCAATTC
>DNXM01000234.1 GCA_003505905.1 Oscillospiraceae bacterium | reverse complement strand
GAGAAAACATGAAAACAGTTCGCAGAATTCTTGCGATATTTCTTTGTCTTGTCCTCGGCGCAGCCTCGCTTGTGGTGGTATCCAATGCGGATGATGCCGTAAACGGTTCCGTTGACAAAAAGTTTCCGATTATCATTGTGCCGGGCTATTCTTCCGCATCCATGTACGAGGTAACCGAAGACAATCCCCAAAAACCTATTTGGCGAATCGGCGTAGATGATGTTCTGCCGCGCATTTTCAACAATTCGTTTGATTTGAGTGTTGAACTGCTGCGCTGGGCGGCAGGAAATCCGAAAGCGGTTGCCGACATTGTCGGTCGGGAATTCGTCGATATGTGCGGCGACATGGCGTATGACCAAAACGGCAAGCCGATTGCCGAATTGCACGTTTATCATTCCTCTGCCGCCGAGGTAAATACGGCTTATTTGAATGAATACGAAGACGGTCAATATATCCACGAATGGGAAATTATGCCCTATGTCACACAGGATTTGGGTGATATGGCAGAAGAATGGACCTTTAATTTCAACACGGATTTCCGTCAGAATATCATATTCTGTGCCATGGATTTGGCAAAGCTTGTCAAGGATGTCAAGCAGTATACTGGTCAGGAACAGGTCAATTTGATTGCTGTCAGCCACGGCGGACAAATTACCGCAACCTATCTTTCTCTTTGTGCCATTGCTTCCCGTGGCGGAAAGCAAGCGCAGGAGCTTGCCGAGCATCTCGGCATTTCCTACAAAGAGTTGACGGAATTGTTTACGGCAAAGGATGTTCATAACGCCGTGATGACCGTTCCCGCCATCGGCGGTGCGCTGCTTGCCTACGACATCATGACCAATCAAATTACCTTTGACGAGGAAACTCTGCTGTATTTCGTCGAAAACGGCATGATGTTTGAAACCGACTTCAACTGGCTGTTCAAGGCGCAGCAGCTTGGCTTTTTGGATGAGCTGCTCTATTATTTCCAGCCGTATATCATGCAAATTCTCGGCTGTTGGGGCAGTATTTGGGATTTTGTGCCGCTCGACACCTACGAAACCGTAAAGAAAACCGTGGCAAGCAAACAGTTCCTGCAATCCGATGTTATTAAGCAGAGTGATTATTTCCACAGCAAAATCATGAGCAACATGGCGCAAAACCTGCAAACAGCCGAAAACCTCGGCGTGAATGTGTATATCATTGCTGGCTCGGGGTCTCCGAGCGTTGTCGGTTCGCAGGAAACCTCCGACGCCATCATTTCCGTGAACGCTTCCACAGGTGCAACCGTTGCACCGCTCGGCCGGCGTTTTTCCAACGGTTACCAAACCAAAAACACGCAATGCAATGACCCGAACCACAATCACCTTTCCCCTGCTATGGATATCGACCTTTCCACAGGCTATCTGCCGGAAACAACGTGGGTTGTAAATCGCCTGTTCCATGGCATGACACTCAAGGATGATTACACGGCAACGCTGATGAAAATGCTCATCGAAAGCGATGAACGCATCACCGTTCACGATAAAAAAGAGTATCCGCAATTCCACGATTCCATGAACACCTGTGAATCGGTCTATGCAGAATTCGCCACCTCAAATACCGGCTTTGTCAGCAGTCAAGACAAGGCGCTGCGTGTCATGAACCTATCCAAAAACAGCAAAATGATTGTGCTTTCGGTTACGACCGATAATCCGAATCTGAAATTTTCCGCCAAAAACTGTGTCGGAAAAATAATATCCTCTTGGGATAGCATTGTCATTCCGTTTGACGGCACGGTTCAGGAAAAGAGCCTGGAAACCACACATATTACCGTTTCCTATATGCTCATCGGTTCGGTTACCCCGATTAACGAAAAAACCTTCACTTTCACCTTGGCGAACGGAAAAGCCGACACTTACGACCCCGAAAAGCCCTACACGGATGCCGGTGTCAAGGCTTCGCAAAACAGCACTGCTTTTTCAAGAACATTCCTCGGTCGTCTGCTTGCCAAGACCAATTTCGGTGCCGTTCTGTCGCTGTTCTATCGCATTTTTGCAAGCTTTACTACCCTTGCCTTTTCACGCTCCTGACCTTCAGCGGTGTTCTCCCCGGCGGAAAACACCGCTTTTCTTTCCGAGAAAGGAGAAACCATGAAACGATTTGCAAACATTCTGTCCAGACCTTGGGCTGCATACACCGTTGCCTCATGCAGTGCCGTTCTCCTCTACCTGCTATTGAGTCATTTCGGTGCCGTGTGGCAGGGAATCGGCTCAGTGTTCCGCTTATTTTCCCCTGTTTTG
The DNA here is from genome assembly GCA_003505905.1 of Oscillospiraceae bacterium. Lineage (GTDB taxonomy): Bacteria > Bacillota > Clostridia > Oscillospirales > Acutalibacteraceae > UBA8612. The sequence continues at coordinate 15,105 of DNXM01000234.1, read as the reverse complement.
ATTGGTATTGTGGTTGCCTATTTAGTCAACCCGATTGAGGATTTCTTCGAAAACAGGGTTTTTAAAAAAATCAAGTCGGAAACCGCAAGACATTCCGCAGGTGTCATCGGCGCAATTATCTGCTTTGTGCTGTTGGTAGCCTTGCTTCTGGTTGCGCTGATTCCGTCCCTCATCAAAAGCGTTTCCAATTTGATTGGCAAATGGGATGAATACACGGCAATGGCAAGCTCATTGCTGAAAAAAGCATCGACCTTTGCTGCTTCGCACAACATAAGGTTCAATTTTGCCGACCAGGAAAAATTGCTGAATAAATCGCTCTCTTCCCTACTCAATTCGCTGAAAAACAACTCAAAAGCAATTATGAGCACGGTCGGCAATATCGGTACAAGCGTATCGAATTGGCTGGTCGGTATTCTCTTTGGCTTTTGCTTCCTTTCCTCGGAAAAGAGCTTGCTCAAGGGGCTTGAAAAAGTGCGCTGTGCCATTTGGAAAAAAGAAAAGTTGGAGCAACACAACAAACTGCTTTCCAATTGTAACCGCATCTTTATCCGCTATGTCGGCTGTACACTGCTTGATGCGCTGATTATCGGCACGTGCGTGCTGATTTTCATGCTGATTATGCGCATTCCTTATGCTCCGCTCTTGGCGGCGATTGTTGCCATCACCAATATTCTGCCGACCTTCGGTCCGATGATTGGTACGGGCATCGGTGTATTCTTTTTGGTTTTGGACAAGCCTGTAAACGCCTTGATTTTCTTTATTTTCATGTGTGTTCTTCAGGGAATTGACGGAATGCTCCTCAAGCCGATTTTGTTCAAGGATTCTCTCGGGATTCCGGCGGCATGGACCTTGGTGCTCATCATCATCGGCGGAAAATTGGCAGGCATTCTCGGCATTCTTCTTTCCATTCCGTTTGGTGCAATCTTCACGATTTTGTATCAGGAAACCATTCTCCCGATGCTTGATAGACGAAAAAACAACCTCAATCCGACCGAATCGGATAAACCGAATCCGCAGGCAAAAAAGACTGCCGAAAAAAGCGAATAAGCCTCATAACCAACCCATGCACACGGTAACGATACTGCCGTGTGCATTTTTTTACGGAAGATAACAAAAGTTGCACAAATCCATACGAATTATCAAGGCTTTTTTCATCAATTGTCCAAACTTGTTGTTTTATATTCAATTTTGTTGCATATATTATCACACCGTGATATAATACAAGCATCTTATTTTGTGATAATATTACAGGTGAAACAAAATGAAAAGAATCTTTATTGACGGCAGTGCCGGAACAACCGGGTTAAGAATTCAAGAGCGCCTGGAAAAGCGAAAGGACTTGGAGCTTTTCGTTTTGCCGGACGAAAAACGAAAGGACCCGTTATACCGCAAGGAAGCCATTGCGCAGGCGGACATCGCCTTTCTCTGCTTGCCGGATGAAGCGGCAAAAGAATCGGCTATGTTAGCAAAAGACAGCAACACCGTGCTGATTGACACATCCACTGCTCACCGCACCAACCCCGATTGGGCATACGGTTTTCCCGAGTTATCGGCAAAGCACTTTTCCGCCATTCAAAACTCCTGCCGCATTGCTTCCCCCGGGTGCCACGCAAGCGGCTTCATTGCCTTGGTTCATCCGCTCATGCAAGCGAACCTGCTCAAAAACACCGCTCCGCTTTCCTGCTTCTCTTTGACCGGATACAGCGGCGGCGGCAAAAAAATGATTGAGCAATACGAAGCCTCCGAACGAGATGCGCTGCTTCATGCGCCAAGGCAGTACGGCTTAACGCAAATGCACAAACACCTAAAAGAAATGACCGCACAAACCGGCATAGCGGTTCCACCGGTGTTTTGCCCAGTGGTCGGCGATTTTTACAGTGGAATGCAGGTAACTGTTCCCATTCACCGAGAACAGCTTAACGGTGCGACGCTTGAACAGATACAGGAAACCTTGAAAGCCGCCTACAACGGTTCAATGGTTTATTATGAGGATTGTTCCGAAAACGGCTTTCTCAACGCCTGTGCTCTTTCAGGCAAGGACACTATGGCGGTAACCGCATACGGCAATGATGAAAGAATGATTCTCTGCGCCGCTTACGACAACCTCGGCAAAGGCGCATCGGGCACAGCCATTGAATGTATGAACATAAAACTCGGTCTTGACCCTTCTTTCGGTCTTGACTTATCTTTCGGAGGAAACAAATGAAACTGATTGCAAACGGCATTTGCGCTGCGAAGGGTTTTTCCGCCGCAGGCGTTCATTGCGGAATTCGTAAAAATAAAACCAAGCGTGATATTGCACTGATTTACAGCGAAACGAAAGCGGCGGCTGCCGCCGTATACACCACCAATTTGGTCAAGGGCGCACCGCTGACGGTCACCAAAAAGCACATTGCCGACGGCTATGCACAGGCCGTTATCTGCAACAGCGGCAACGCCAACACCTGCAACACAGGCGGCGAAGAACTGGCAGAAGAAACCTGTGAATTACTTGCAAAAGAGCTGAGTTTGAACGCAAGCGATGTGGTCGTTGCATCTACGGGCGTAATCGGTCTGCCGATGAGCATTGAACCGTTCAAGGTCGGCATTCCGATGCTTCACAGCGCTTTGGGCAATCACTCTGCCGAAGCGGCAGAGGGTATTATGACCACCGACACCAAGCTCAAAGAAGTGGCAGTCGAGTTTGAAATCGGCGGTAAAACCTGCAAAATCGGCGGCATTGCCAAAGGCTCGGGCATGATTCATCCCGACATGGCAACCATGCTGGTGTTTATCACCACCGACTGCGCCATTTCCCCTGCTCTGCTTCAAAAGGCTTTGAGCGGTGACATTGCCGACACCTTCAACATGGTGTCTGTGGACGGCGACACATCGACAAACGACATGGTTTGCGTGCTTGCCAATGGCATGGCAGGCAACCCGATGATTGACGAAGAAAATGACGACTTCAAAGCCTTCATGAAAGCGTTAAACACGGTAACGGTGTATCTGTGCCGCCGCATCGCCGGTGACGGTGAGGGTGCCACCAAGCTGTTGGAGTGCAAGGTGGACGGCGCAAAAGACCTTGCCACCGCCAAAACCGTTGCCAAAAGTGTGATTTGTTCGTCCTTGACCAAAGCTGCCATGTTCGGTGCGGATGCCAACTGGGGTCGTGTGCTTTGCGCCATCGGTTACAGCAAGGCTCAGGTCGATGTGAAAAAGATAGATGTTTCATTCGCCTCCCGTGCCGGTCAGGTGGATGTTTGCCAAAACGGTGAGGGCATTGATTTTTCGGAAGAGCTTGCCAAAAAGGTTCTGATCGAAAACGAAATTGAAATCTTAATTCACCTCAACGACGGCGAAGCAAGCTCCACTGCATGGGGTTGCGATTTGACTTATGACTATGTGAAAATCAACGGCGATTACCGCACTTGAGAAATGAGGATGAATATGGATATTTCCAATGCACAGCGTGCAAAAGTTTTGGTTCACGCACTCCCCTACATTCAAGAATATACGGGAAAAATCGTGGTCATCAAATACGGCGGCAACGCCATGATTAACGAAGAGCTGAAGGATTCCGTCATTCGTGACATTGTTCTGCTCTCACTCATCGGCGTCAAGGTCGTGCTGGTTCACGGCGGAGGACCAGAAATTAACGATATGCTGCAAAAAATCGGCAAAAAGAGTGAATTTGTCAACGGTTTGCGTGTAACCGATGATGAAACCATCGACATTGTGCAAATGGTTTTGGCAGGCAAGGTCAACAAATCCTTGGTCAACCTGATTGAAACCAAGGGCGGCAACGCCATCGGTCTTTCGGGCATTGACGGACAGATGATTGAAGCCACAACCAAAGACGAACAGCTCGGCTTTGTTGGCGAAATTACCGATGTAAATGTTCAGCCGATTTTGGATGTGATTGAAAAGGGCTATATCCCCGTGATTTCCACCATTGCGTGTGACAAAAGCGGCAACACCTATAACATTAACGCCGACACGGCGGCTGCAAAAATTGCCGGAAAGCTCGGTGCGGAAAGCTTAATCAGCTTGACCGACATTGCCGGCGTCATGCGGAATGTGAATGACCCGAACAGCTTAATTCCTGCCATCAAGTGCGGTGAAATGCAGCAGCTGTTGGACGATGGAATTATTTCGGGCGGTATGATTCCGAAAACAAAATGCTGCACCGATGCCATTGAATGGGGCGTAAACCGTGTGTTCATCATTGACGGACGCATTCCCCACGCCATTTTGATTGAAATGCTGACCAACGAAGGCATTGGTACCATGTTTACGAAAGAGTGATTCAAATGAATATCAAACAAACCGACAACCGATTCATTGCGCACACCTACGGTCGTTTCGATTTGGCACTGGTCAAAGGAAAAGGCTCTTTGGTGTGGGACGAAAACGGAAACGAATACATTGACCTCGCCACAGGCATTGCCGTCAACACCTTCGGCTATGCGGACGATGCCTGGGCGCAGGCCGTTGCCAACCAAGCCTCCACCCTGCAACACACCTCCAACCTGTATTATTCCGAGCCGTGTGCAAAATTGGCACAAATGCTCTGCGAACGCACGGGAATGAAAAAAGTTTTCTTCTCAAATTCCGGCGCAGAAGCAAATGAATGTGCCATCAAAGTGGCAAGAAAATACGCATGCGAGAAAAAAGGCAAAGAATACAACACGATTGTTACACTTATCAACAGCTTTCACGGGCGCACGCTCACCACGCTTGCCGCCACGGGACAAGAGGTGTTCCACAAGGATTTCACACCCTTAACGCCGGGCTTTGTTTCGGTGCCTGCCAATGATTTGGAAGCGGTTGAGGAAGCCTTCAAAACCGAAAAGCCCGCAGGCATTCTCATGGAAATTGTCCAAGGCGAGGGTGGCGTTCTGCCGCTTGAAGAAAGCTTTGTGAAAGGCGTTGCCAAGCTGTGCGAAGAATACGATGTCGTGCTTATGTGTGATGAAGTGCAATGCGGTAACGGAAGAAGCGGTGAACTGTATGCGTACATGAATTACGCCATTCAGCCCGATGTGGTTTCCACCGCAAAAGGGCTTGCCGGCGGTCTGCCGCTCGGCGCAACCATGCTCGGCGAAAAGGTGCAGGATGTGCTGACACCCGGCAGTCACGGCTCGACCTTCGGCGGTAATCCCGTTTGCGCCGCCGCCGCAGTTTCCGTGTTGGAGCGTATTGACGAAGCGTTATTGAAAGAAGTCAAGGAAAAATCGACTTTGATTTTCGATACGCTCAACGGTCAACCGGGCATAATTTCGGTCGACGGCATGGGCTTGATGATTGGCATAAAAACCGAACGGGACGCATCCGAAGTCATCAAAGACTGCATGGCGAACGGTGTTCTGCCGATTAAAGCAAAGGACAAGGTGCGCCTGCTTCCTGCGTTGAATATTCCGACGGAACAACTGAAAAAGGCATTGGAAGTGCTGAAAAAAGCCGCTGTGAAGGAGAACTGATATGAACTTAAAAGGAAAAGATTTTTTGAAATTGCTTGATTTTTCAAGTGAAGAAATTCTGTATATGATTGACCTTGCCGCCGAGCTGAAAGCCAAGAAAAAGGCAGGCATTCCGCACAAAATGTGCGAGGGCAAAAATGTTGCGCTGATTTTTGAAAAGACGAGCACACGCACACGCTGTGCCTTTGAAGTGGCGGCAAAAGACCTCGGTATGGGCTGCACCTACCTTGACCCGAGCGGTTCGCAAATCGGCAAAAAAGAAAGCATCGCCGACACAGCCCGTGTGTTGGGAAGTATGTTTGACGGCATCGAATACCGTGGGTTCGGTCAGGCAAGAGTGGAAGCATTGGCAAAATATGCCGATGTGCCCGTTTGGAACGGACTGACCGATGAATTCCATCCGACTCAAATTCTCGCCGATATGCTCACCGTTCGTGAAATTTTCGGTTATTTGAAGGGCATCAAATTTGTTTACATGGGTGACTCCCGCTTTAATATGGGCAATTCGCTGATGGTCGGCTGCGCCAAGCTCGGACTGCATTTCATCGCCTGCGCACCGAAAGAATACTTCCCCGACCCCAAATTGGTCAAGACCTGCGAAGAGTTAGCCGGAGAAAGCGGCGGCAGCATTACGCTGTGCGAAGACCCACAGGAAGCCGTAAAAGGCGCGAATGTCATCTACACCGATGTTTGGGTATCCATGGGCGAACCTATTGAGGTTTGGGAAAAACGGGTCAAGGACCTTGCCCCCTATGAAGTGAACGCAAAGCTGATGAGCTTGGCGAATGACAATGCGGTGTTCATGCACTGCCTGCCAGCTTATCACGACAAAGAAACTGCCGTCGGCAAAGAGATGTGTGAAAAGTTCGGGCGTGAAAACATGGAAGTGACCAATGAAGTGTTTGAAAGCGAAGCTTCCGTCGTGTTCCAAGAAGCGGAAAACCGCCTGCACACCATCAAAGCCGTCATGGCGGCAACATTGACTGATTGCTGAAATCAAGCCTTCCCGAACCATTTACGGGAAGGCTTTCTTGTTGGAAAGAATTTTTATGTGCTTTTTGACATTCTTTCGTTCAAGTGTTGAAATTTTCGTATTTTTCGTGTAAAATGACTAATAGAATTGATTTTTTCATTTTTTGTGAAATATATTTTGGAGGTTTTGTATGAATTATTCGCTTTCCGTTGCACAGGCAAAAGAGCAAATCGTTGCGAAGCTTTCGCACTTTTTCGGTGTTACCCCCGAAGAAGCCACTTACGACCAATTCTATAAGGCCATTGCCATGATTGTGCGTGACAGCATGGCAAAAGGCAGAGCGGAATTTGCCGAGGAAGCCGCCAAGAGTGACGCCAAAAGCGTCTACTACCTTTGCATGGAATTCCTCATGGGGCGTTCCTTAAAAAATAATTTGTTCAATTTGAATTTGACTGCCACCATCGAAAAGGCTCTTGCCTCTTTCGGCATGAAGCTCGAAAAGCTGTATGAGTGCGAGCCGGATGCAGGCTTGGGCAACGGCGGCTTGGGTCGTTTAGCGGCTTGCTATTTGGACGGTCTTGCTTCGCAGGGCTACAACGGCATGGGTTATTCCATCCTGTATGAATTCGGCATTTTCAAGCAAAAGCTTGTGGATGGCTGGCAGACCGAGCTGCCCGATTTTTGGCTACCCGGCGGCGAAGTTTGGCTGGTCGAGCGTGAAGAATGCGCCCACGAGGTTCGCTTTGAGGGTCATGTAGAGGACAGTTGGGACACGCACTATCACCATGTTGAATTGACGGACTACACGCCGATTCGTGCCGTACCGTACGATATGTATGTTTCGGGTAAGGACGGCAAGGGCATCAGTGTCCTGCGTCTTTGGTCGGCAAAGGCGCCCGGCATTGACATGGAACAATTCAACAGCGGCAACTATCTGCGTGCTGTTGAGCAAAACGCAATGGCAGAGGTTATCAGCAAGGTTCTCTACCCTGCCGACAACCACCCCGAAGGCAAAAGCCTGCGTTTGAAACAGCAATATTTCTTGGTTTCCGCATCCACGCAGGATATTGTTCAGCGACATTTGCGCCGCTATGGCTCAATTGACAATTTTGCCGAAAAGGTCGCCATTCACATCAATGACACGCACCCGACCCTTGTGATTCCCGAGCTGATGCGCATTTTCCTGGACGAATGCGGCTACGGTTGGGATGACGCATGGCGCATTGTCACGAACACCGTCGCTTATACCAACCACACAGTTATGAAAGAAGCGTTGGAGTGCTGGAGCGAAGACCTTGTTAAGCGTCTTTTGCCGCGCATTTATCAAATCGTCAAGGAAATCGACAACCGTTACCGTGCATATGTGTGGGGAAGCACGCAGGATGCCGATTATGTGGAGCGTACAGCTATTATTTCGGGCGGTACGGTGCGCATGGCGAACCTTTGCGTTGCCGCCTGCCACAGTGTCAACGGTGTTTCCGCTCTGCACAGCGAAATCCTTAAGAATAGTGTGTTCAACGACTACTACCGTCTGACCCCCGAAAAGTTCACAAATGTAACCAACGGCATTGCTCACCGCCGTTGGCTCAACCAATCCAACCCAGCCTTGGCGGCGTATTTGACCAAGCTCATCGGTAAGGGCTTCACCTACAATGCAGACGAACTGCTCCGTTTGCGTGAATATGCCGATGACAAAGCCGTTTTGCAAGAGCTTGAAAAAATCAAGCGCAGCAACAAAGAACGCTTTGCCAAGCAGATTATGCAAAAGCAAGGCATTCAGCTTGACCCAGACTCGATTTTCGATGTGCAGGTCAAGCGTCTGCACGAATACAAGCGTCAAAGCATGAATGCATTTCACATTCTGTCAAAATATCTCACCATCAAAGAAAACCCGAACGGCCATTATACACCGCACACCTATATCTTTGCCGCCAAAGCCGCCTCGGGCTACTTCATGGCAAAGAAGACCATCAGCTTCATCGTGGCATTGGCAGACCTCATCAACAACGACCCCGATGTAAAAGGTCGATTGAAGGTTGTTTTTGTCGAAGATTACAATGTCAGCATGGCGGAAGCGCTCATGCCAGCCGCCGATGTCAGCGAGCAAATCTCTTTGGCGGGCACGGAAGCAAGCGGTACAGGCAACATGAAGCTGATGCTCAACGGTGCAATCACATTGGGTACGATGGACGGCGCAAACATTGAAATCTGCGAAGCGGTCGGCGAGGAAAATATCGTTATCTTCGGCATGAGAACCCCCGAAGTTGCGGCTCTCAGTGCCCATTACAGCCCGAAAACCTACTACGACAACAACGCCGACATTCACCGCTTGGTTGACTTCATCGGCAAGGGCATTAATGGCAAAATGTTCCCCGAAATCGGTTCAACCATCATTCATCACGACCCCTATATGGCGTTGGCGGACTTTGCCGATTACCGCCAAGCACAGCAAAAAATCGAAACACTGTGGGCTGACCGTGAAACATGGAACCGTATGTCACTGATGAACATTTCCGGCGCAGGCGAATTCGCCGCCGACCGCGCAATCCGTGAATACGCCGATAACATTTGGCACACGAGCACCGTAAAATAACCACCGACAAAGCATAAATCATCGCCTCGTAACAGAAGATTCGCAATTGTGTATCCCGCAGGATAGAAGAAACCGCCCGATTTTTTTTGAAATCGAGCGGTTTTGTTTTGTTTATTTGAGAATCAAAAAAATCAACTTCAGATAATCAAACAATCTCGTGATAAAGCCCCAAAGAATCGTTATCCAAGAGGTTTCTTCCGTTTCGGCGGCTTCACCGCTTTCATCGGCAGAATGTTCTTCTTCGATTGTTGCGGGACTTTGGTCAATAAGCTCAAGATACTCCTGATAAATCGAATTGGATGTTATCTCCTCCGTAGGTATCGTCTGATTCACCTGCGAAAGAAGCAGTCCTGCCTGCTCGAGCAAGTCGGCATCCGCTTGATTGATTTCGCCGTCGTGGTTGCAGTCAGCAGCTGTCCACACCGCTTCACCGAGCTTATCCCTTGTCAGCATACCATTAACAATGAAATTGACAAGCATGGCGTCGGTTCCGTCATACCAGCCGTCCCCATTCACATCGCCGAACACAACGACGGTATATTCGCACACAGTCGTATCGTTATGTTGAACGGTTACGGTATCGCCGGTGGCAAATCTCTTGTTTGCAAGATTGGCAAGATAGCTGAATCCTTCCGTTGCGGAAATATAACGAGAAATATCATTATCGCCAACCTTGACACCGTAGATAAACTGTTTAGCCGTATCAACAACCGTACCCTGCTCAACCGAGTATATTTCATTCACGGACGCTTGGGCGGTCAAGGTCACATCCGATGCGGGCATATAGTACTTTCCGTTTATGCCTGCCGTCAAGCCGCTCCATTGCGGATTGTGGTAGCCTGCATTCGCCGAAAGAGTACCCATAGTGATTTCCGCACCGTAGCGCACCTTGCTGCCGCTTGTGAAATCACTGCCGTTTACCTTCACTGCGGCTCCGCTGACATTAGATGCCGAAACCGTCAATGTGTATGCCACACGCTCATAATAAAGCTTAATGACTCTTGAACCGTCCCCTGCAACCGTTGTCGCCGTGACAACGATTCCGCCAACCTTACCCTCTTTGTACTCAATGCCGTTTGCAACAAGGAAGTTGTTTTTTGTAAGGGTCGAAAGCGTCAAAGCCGCATCCGTTGTGCCCTTCAAATCATCTGTAGCCGTCGGCGTTGTCGGATAAATTCCGAGGGTATTCATAACATAATGCTCGACCTTGTATGCGACATCGGTTTTTGCCGTCCAAATCGGGCTCAAGGTAACATCGCCCTGTTTACCTTTCAATGCGGTTCCTGCAGCAATTGTGTCGCCCTTTGTCCAGCTTCCCGCCGATTCGGAAACAACCTTCCAGCCGCCAAAGGTATAGCCGTTCGCAGATGCGCTCGGAATAACTGCATCGGAATTGATATGATAGGAAACGGAAGCATCGGGCCATGACGACGCTGTCGGCATTTGGTCATTATCCGCTTTCGCATTCACAAAGCTCACATTATAGCTGATTTCACTTGCCGAGGCGGTGATGGTCTTGGTTTCGGTAACCGTGTACTTACCGTTTGAAACGGCCGCATCAAAGCTCGGTGTGTCAAAGCCGGTTTTTGCGGTTGCGCTGACCGGTGCGGCAATTCCGCACAAATAAACGCCGGAGCCGGAAACGGCACTAACACCCGTTCCCGCTTTAACGGTCAATGTGTAATAATTGATTTCCGCTGTACCTGCGCCGCTCGCAGCATCAACCGTAACAGTCACACCCGAATCCATATAACCGCCGATACCGCTGCCTGCGTAAATATCATAAGTTCCCACGGCTATGCCGGAACCGACAAAGACCGATTTATCTTCGGTCGGATAAATTGTATACTTGTGAGAACCGTTTTGATACAGCTGAATTTGCTGTTTGTTGCAGTTGGTCCAAACAACACCGTCCAGCTTCACATGAACGGTTGCCGTGTTCGGTTCCCAATTGGCGGTAAGCGTAACTGTCGCATCGTCTGCGTCATTAAGATTCAGGAAGTAAACATCATCCGCTCCGTTTATGCACAGCGTTGACGCCGACGAAAGCACGGTTTCGGGTGATGCCGTCGCACCCCATCTTGCACCGCTTGCATCAAGCCCGCTTGTTACCGTCCAGCCCTTGAATCGGTAGCCTGTTTTGATGGGAGCCGAAACGGCAAACGCAGTACCGTATGTTGCACTGACGGGATGATTGCTTCCGTGCGTTGCACCGTCCATACCGGCATATGCAATTCGGTATGTGTTTACATTCCACTGCGATGCAAGTCGGACACCGTTTTCGTAGGCGCTCAAATCATAAGTTCCGCTTGTAATGTTGCTTTCTGCGCCGTCCATTTTCCAACCACTACAGGTATAGCCGGTTTGCTGCTTCGCATGGCCTGCATCCGTTGTGATGGCAAGCGTTCTGACGGCATCCTTAACGGTATAGGTTTCAAGGCGCTGAAGCTCAATGTTTCGGAAAGAAACACCTTCTGTGCTCTCGGAACCGAAATCAAGGGTAATATACGCCGTTTCCGACGGTGTGTAGAAACGAATGTCTACGGCACCGAAGGTATTGGTTTGACTGTCGGCGCCGATATCGGCGTTCGTAACCTTGTTGAAGACGATGCGCTTGGAAGCCACGATTCCGCTGATTGTCCAGTTGTAGGGAGTTGCCTGAGAAAGACCGTCGCACTTGATAATTGCAACGACATTTTCCTTTTCGTTGTAATTCGGAATACTCCAGTCACCCGGAGCGGCACCGGTATCCGTTGACAGCTCGGCAAAGTTGCTGTGCGGATAATTTGTGCATTCCTCTGCCGAATACCTTCTGCAAAGGTCGGCATCAATAACCGTACCGTCCGCCTTATGGAATTTCACAAACACATAGCCGGAATTTTCACTTGTGCTCGCCAACTGCTCATAGCTGAGCTTGTATTGTTCGCCGCCCTTTACGGGAATTTGATAGGCATCGGATTCGGTCTTGTTCGCGTTGACGGTTATCACTTGACCGTCGACAGACAAATGCGCATCGTTGCTTGTAAACGCACGGATATCAAATAGATTATCGTAGGTAATATCCAAAGTGTTCATCTCCCACTTTGAATAAAGTGTATGGTTGCTTGTCATGGTGCAGTTCGATGCCGTTACGGGAACCGTGCAGGACGCATCCATGTACCAGCCTTCAAAAACATAACCGGGATTCGTTACCGTTGTGAGGTTATAAGCCTTTGAATAAGTAACCGTGCCTTCAAGTGTGCGGTAATTTGCCGCAATTGTTGCATAGGTATTCGCTGTTTTCTCGACAACACGAATGTTGCTGAACACCGCTGTACGCTTCTTCGTTGCATCCACATTCAAGCAATCGAAACGGAGCTGAATCTTTTGACAGCCCTTGGGAACCTTCACCACATAGTAATGATGAGCGTTCGTGCCGGAATCATAGATAGGTCCGTCAATATTATTGGGCATTCCGTCTTTTTCAACAACGGGATGGGACGAATCATTCGTATGCCAAATGTCGCAATTATTGCCGTCTTTGTCATAGAAGAATGTCATAATTCTTGCCTGACAATCGGTTGTCGCAACATCCGCACTTACAATATAGTAAGTATTATCGCCCGCTTCGGATGGCAAATCAATCAATTTCGATGTCAAATTCCGTTCGGAATCGTCACCGGATTTTTGGTAAGTCATTGTAATCGTGCCGTTGTTTTTGTCGACCTTACGGGACTCAATAACCGTGTTTCCGTCAACATTTTCATAATCTGCGATGTTTTGCGCCTTGAGCAGGAAGATGTTGTCGAAGCCGATGTTGCAGGTAATCAATTCCCATTTTGCATACAAAGTCAACGGTCCCGTAACCGTCTGCGGAGCGTATGTTATCCGTTGCGGATCCGAATACCAGCCGATAAAGCGGTAACCGACCACCGAAGGAATATAAGCCGTTGTCGGATTCGCACCGTACACCATGGACTGCACCTTTTGCTGTGTCCCGATTGCGCTGATATAGGTAACATTGTATATTTTCTGTGAGTATTTCGGATAAAGAGTTTTGTTACCGTTTAACGAGGCAACGCTTGTGTACTGCGTTCCGCTTACAACACCATCTGCGCTGACCGTGTCATACCAGCCGGCGGCGTGATAGCCTTCCCGTTCGGGTTGAACGGAAAGCGAATCGGTCGTTGCCGCATTCACCTGCACAAAAGACTCGGGATAAGGTGTTGCTGTTATATCCTGAATGCGAATGTCGGAGAAAGTGCCTTTGCTTGCGCCATCGGATTTCAGTGCCAAACGAAGGGAAATTGTATCGGTATCCGATTTTGCTGTAAATACAAACGAGCAATTTTGGGTTACACTCGAATCAACCGAAAATGTTTTTTCGGAAATGGGTGAAAGGTAATCGTTCCAAGAATTGCTGTAGGATTGAGGCCATTCAAAAACCAAAAAATTATAGTTCACAACGCCGGAATTCCGGCTGTCCGTTGTGATATCTGCGGAAACCTTGTATTTATGACCTGCTACAACCGGCATTCTATACACACTCGGACCGTTTGCCGAGCTTGTCACTTCACCTTCGTGATTGGAATTCGCCGTAATCGTATAGCTGTTTCTGCCGAAATCAACCGCCGTGCTGTAGGTTGCACCCGTTTTTACTTGGCCTGCGCCCCAGACATCAAAGTCGAAAATCGTGTTGTACATAACATCGTAGGCTTCAATCCACTTGGAATAAAGCTTTACATTGTCTGCACCGATAACCGATGTTGAAGTGATCGGGTTGCCCGTGCAAGCGGTGTTATCAAACCATCCGTCAAAGCGATAGCCTTTTCTCGTCGGTGTTTGCAGCTCACCGTAAGCCGTGCCGGCTGCCACATAGCTGAAATTCGAATCATATAAGGCATCCGAATAATAGTGTGCGGCATCAATCAGTTTAATATCGCTGTAGGTTCTGGATTCCGTTGCACTTGCACCGAAGCGCAGACCGATTTTCGTGGCACCTGAAGGCGCTTTGAAATAAAATGTGTATTTTTTCGCTTGTGTGCCGTCCAAAACACCGCCGATATAGGTTGTTCCCGAGCACTTGGTCATGTTGGTGTCTGTTGCCGTGCCGTTGTCAAAGTTTACAAAGACATTTCCGCCCCAGGTATTGACATAGAACGACAAATAATATTTGGTTCCGCCTGTTACGGGTATCGTATAATAACCCGAGCTTGTGTTCCAGCTTGTGTACGGCGAATTACCGCCGCTGACGGGATTGCCCGGCACGGTAACAGAGCCTTTTTCTCCGTCTACCTGCGCCGTTCCGCTGATTTCATTCAAATTTACGGAATCGGATGCGGCATATTCCGAAATCGAAAACAGATTGTCATAAGTGACTTCATTGAGCTTTAACCACTTGGAATAAACCGTAATGTGGTCGAGTGCGACATCGTTCTCGTCAATTTCGTTTCCTGCCGTACAGTTCACATCGGAATACCAACCGTCAAAGACATAACCGACACGGGTCGGCTTCGCCAAATTCACATAGGTCGTGCCATCCAAATAGGTATCGGTATTCGTGGGGTAAGCAACCTTTTGATCCGCAACGGACTTTTTCACAAAACGGATATTCTTGTAGGTAACCGTTACACCGCCGGTTGTTGTGCCGAAACGAATGGCTACCTTGGTTGCATCGCTCGGCACCGTCCATTCCTTGTGATAGATGTAGGTTGAACCGGGCGACAAGCTGACCTGCCCTAATTCTTTTACCTGCTTGCTTGTGTTGCTGTCATCCAATGCTCTTGCCAACGGTCGAAGGGTGGCCGTTGCACTTACGGTTACCTCGGCGGTAAAGACATAAGTCTGTCCGCCGACAACAGGCATTGCATATTTGCCCTCATCCAGCGATGTGTACGAATCCGTTGAACCGCTGTTGGATGTCAGCGCAATCGACTTATTGGTGGAATTATAAACAGTCGTGCCTCGTTCCGTTTCGCCCTTGACACCTTCATTCCACTTGTCAATCAAAAACAGATTATCATAGCCGACATCATAATATGTGTCGCCGTAATGTGCGTACAGGGTCTTATTGCCTGCTGTTTGGTAAATCGAATCGC
>DNXM01000145.1:3200-9648 GCA_003505905.1 Oscillospiraceae bacterium | reverse complement strand
CGCAAAAAAGCAAACTCCGCTTGAATCCGCGGCGTTAAGCCGTAATTACTTAAAAAACCAAGGTTGGTAAAATAAATGAAAGGCGTGATTACCAATGGCAAATATTCTTGACAAATTCAAAGAAAACCAGTCTGTTGCGGCAGATTACAGCAAAAATCAAAAAATCCGTGTCGGTATCATCGGTACCGGTTGGATTGCGGAAGCTCATGTTACCGCATACAAAAAATGTCCCGATGTCGAAATCGTGGCTTGTGCCGACCTTGTTCCCGGCAAGGCGGAAAAGTTCTGTGAAGATAACGGACTTGATGTGAAAAACATCCGCTTCTATCCGAGCCACAAAGAAATGCTCGACGCCGAAAAGCTCGACTGTGTCAGCGTTTGCACATATAACATGACCCATGCGGAATGCACTATTTATGCTTTGAACAAGGGCGTAAATGTCTTGCTTGAAAAGCCCATGTGCGTTACGCTTGAAGAAGCTATCGAAATCCGCAAGGCCGAAAAGGCGAGCGGTAAGGTTCTTTCCATTGGTTTCCAGCCTCGTTTTGACCCGAATATGCAGATGGTCAAAAAGATTGTTGAATCCGGCGAGCTTGGTGAGATTTACTACATCCAGACCGGCGGCGGACGCAGAAGAGGCATTCCCGCTCCGTTTGGCACATCTTTCATTCAAAAGGATACTGCAGGCATCGGTGCTTTGGGCGATATCGGCTGCTATTCGCTCGATATGGTGCTCAATGCAATCGGCTACCCGAAGCCCTTGACCGTTACCGGCTTTAAGTCCGATTTCTTCGGCAAGAGCGCAAAGCATTCCAATATTCCGCAGTATGCCGATATTTTCGGCGTTGATGACTTTGCCGCCGCTTTTGTTCGTTTAGAGGGCGGTATTATCCTTGATTTCCGTATTGCTTGGGCGATGCACCTTGACACTCCCGGTGATACCATTATCCTCGGTAAAGAGGGTGGCTTGCGCATTCCCTCGACCGAGTGCTGGAACGGCTCCATCGGCGGTCCGATGACGATTTACCACGATGTTGCAGGCAAGCAGGTTGAAACCATCATTCCCGAAATCAAGAATGATAACGACAACTTCTATCTGAAAATCCGCTCATTCCTCGATGCTTCCGTCAACGGCGGCGAGCCGCCCGTACCTGCCAGCCAAATTATCTATAATCAGGCGATTATCGACGGTATTGCCCGTTCTTCCGAGCTTGG
Source organism: Oscillospiraceae bacterium (assembly GCA_003505905.1). GTDB lineage: Bacteria > Bacillota > Clostridia > Oscillospirales > Acutalibacteraceae > UBA8612. Next base: position 8,433 of record DNXM01000145.1, on the reverse strand, counting down.
CAGAGAAATCGAAATCGAAATTCCCGAAATTTAATCAAGCTTCTCGGCGTACTCGTTACGGGTACGCCGAGGTTGTACCTTTTGCAGATGAAGTCTTCACCTGTGAAAGGTACAATCCTGTTTTATCAAGTCAAAGTGAGGATAATAACTGTGAAATATGCTCTCATCGGCTGCGGTCGAATTTCCCCCAACCATATCACAGCGGCGTTGCAGAATAAGTTAGAGCTTGTTGCTTTGTGTGATATTGATTCGAAAGCGATTGCCGAACTAAAAAAAGCGTTTCCCGAAACGAAAGATATCAGCGAGTACAACGATTATCACGAAATGCTTCGTGAAGCAAAGCCCGAATTGGTTGCGGTTGCGACATTCAGCGGTACGCACGCCGAAATTGCCGTTGACTGCATTCGAGCCGGTTGCCATGTGATTATCGAAAAGCCGATTGCACTGTCGCTGTCGGATGCGGATTGGATTTTATCCGAAGCCGAAAAAGCAAATGTCAAGGTTTGCGCCAACCATCAAAACCGCTTCAATCCGTCTATTCAAAAAATCCGTCAGGCGGTCGAGCAAGGTCGCTTCGGCAAAATGTATCATGCCACCACGCAAATTCGCTGGTGTCGCAAAAAATCGTATTATGACCAAGCGTCGTGGCGAGGAACCTGGGAGCAGGACGGCGGCTGTTTGATGAACCAATGTATCCATAACATTGATTTGCTTAACTGGATGCTCGGTGAAGAGCCTATGGAAGTTACGGCGGTTACGGATAACCTTTCGCATGACTACATTGCTGGCGAGGACATCGGTTTGGCGATTGTAAAATACCAAAACGGTGCTTACGGCACCGTGGAGGGAACGGTCAATGTTTTCGGCGGAAACTTGGAGGAAGCTCTTTGCCTGTTCGGTGAAAAAGGTGCTGTCAAAACGGACGGTGTGCTCAACGATATTGTCGAGGCGTGGCGATTTGCCGATGCAGAAGACGGTGAGGAAGAACAAATAAAGAAAATGTTTTCCGGCGATNNGATGCCGAGCATATTTACGGTTGCGGTCATACATCGCTTTATGCGGATGTAATTGATTCAATTCAAAACAACCGTGAGCCGTATGTGAACGGTCAGGCAGGACGAAATGCTTTGGAATTGGTGCTTGCGATTTGCAAGGCTTCCTATGAAAAAAAGACCGTTTCATTGCCTCTTAATAATGCGTCAACCCTTGATTTTATCGGAATGTTTAACAAACAATAAGGAGTTGTCAGTATGCCTTTTATTCAAACCAAAACCAATACAAGTATTTCCGTTGACCAGGAAAAATCACTCAAAGAAAAGTTCGGCAAAGATATTAGGTATTTGCCCGGGAAAACCGAGCGGTGGCTGATGCTTGATTTTGAGGGTGACTGTCGGATGTGGTTTGACGGAAAAGATACCTCTTGCGCAATGCTCGAGGTGAAGCTTTTCGGAAAAGCGCAGGAGAGCGCCTATGAAAAGCTGACCGCCGCTTTGACGGAGGATGTTGCGTCCGTCCTCGGTATTTCAAGTGACCGCATTTATGTCAAGTACGAAGAGATTGACCACTGGGGATGGAACGGAAGCAATTTTTAACGGAGAAATAATATGATTTGGATTGCTGTGTTTTCGGCTGTTTTGCTGATTGCTTTTGTTGCGCTTACGGTTGTCGGTGTTCGCCTTTCCTTTTTAAGACCGAAAACCGATGAGGTTCGATACGACAGCTTGAGCGAACGCCACAAGATTCGCTATAAGCTTCGTCAGAGAAACAACCAATATCTCTATGACAAGAATCCCGAAGATGTTTCCATTGAAGACCGCTTCGGCAACACCTTGCGTGCATGGCTTGTGCCCGGCAGAGAAACGAAAAAATTCGTTATTTGCGTTCATGGATACAAGTGCAACGGACCGGATGAATTCAGCCATATGCTGCCGTTTTACAACGAAAAGCTCGGCTTCAATTATCTGTTGCCTGACCATGCCGCCCATGGCAGAAGCACGGGAAAATATATCGGCTTCGGTGCGTATGAAGCGGATAATGTTTTACTTTGGGTGCAATATTTAACCGAACGGTTCGGAAACGATATTGAGCTTGTTCTGCACGGTATCTCAATGGGCGCCGCAACGGTGATGCTTTGCAATGAGAGTAATCCGCCCGAGCAGGTAAAGGCGGTTATTGAGGATTGCGGTTATACCTGTGCGTATGACATTATCAACAACACCACCAAACGCATGGTCGGCTTTTCTTTTCCGCCGCTGACTTGGTGCGTGAATCTGTTTTGTCGGATTTGTCAGGGGTTTGATATGCGCAGAGCAAATTGCCTCAAGCGTATGCCCGAAGCCAAAAAGCCGATGCTTTTCATTCACGGAACAAATGACCCTACGGTACCGTTTGAGATGGGACAAAAATTGTACGATGCCTGCACGGTTTCGAAGGATTGTATGTGGGTTAAGGGAGCTGTTCATGCCTACAGCTATTACGATGCAAAGACCGAATATGAGGAGAAGGTAGTTTCGTTTTTAAAAAAATTTCTCTTCGTTGATATGAAGGATGAATAATTTTTCGAGGTGAAATGTATGTCCGTCTATCTTGGCATTGAGGGCGGAAAGGCGAAAACAACCGCCATTGCCGCCAACGAAAAAGGAAAAATTCTTGCAAAGGTTGAGGGAGAGTGCATTGATTTCAATTTGGTGCCTCTTGCTAAAGCGAGGAAAAATTTAAAAAATGTGCTCGATGTGCTTGCGGAGAGAGTCGAAAACCAACCGTTTCAAGCGGTTGCTGTCAGTTTGACTTCTCTGCCCGGTACTGCGGGAAAGCGTGACACCGCTTCGCTTTGCAACGGTATCATTGACTGTGAGCGCATTTTGATTGACCGTGACCTGTTTATTGCCATGCAAAGCATCTATCAGCCCGGTGCAAGGGCAGTCGTTATCAGCGGCATCGGTTCTTCGGTTGCCGTCGAAGATGAAAACGGTAAGCGAACTTCGTTTGGCAGCTGGGGACATCTTTTGGGCGATGAGGGAAGCGGCTATCAGATTTCGCTGTCCGCCATTCGCTATGCCATTCGAGCTGAGCAGGGGATGGAGCCGTCGACACAGCTCACGCATGAAATCTTCGACTACTTTGAGGTTGCCGATTTTCGTGAATTAAGAGCTTTGCTCGAAAAGACGGAAAGCGACCCCAAGGGCATTTCCGATTTTGCCGGTCGGGTGTTCCGCTGTGCCAACCACGGTGATGCCGCCGCTATCGGCATTGTCGGTGCGCAGGCGATGCTGTTGGCCGAAACCGTAAAAACGCTTCTGCGTGATTTGCCGGAGGATACAACGATTGGTCTTTGGGGCGGTATTTTTCGCTATAACCGCTTGTTCCGCAATGAATTTTCCATGCGTTTGTTGGAGCAAAGCGGAAGCTACCAAATTCAAATGCTTGATTATCCGCCGGAGTGCGGCGCATTGTTTGCTGCCTACAAGCTTTGCAATGTGCCGATAACCGAAGAAATAATAAAAAATACGGATGTGTACCGTGGTTTGCGTGTCTGATTATTGGGAATAGGAAGTTAAAAGATGAGTCAAGTTCTTTCGCAAAAAAGCATAAACCGCATTTATTGGTTGAGTTGGATTGTCTATTGCTGTTCGTATTTCGGACGCTATAATTTTTCTGCAACGATTGCCGATATCGTCAACCAAGGGCTGTATACCAAAGCGCAGTTGGGCATTGTCGGAACGGTGTTCTTTATTGTTTACGGCAGTGGTCAACTGATTAACGGCATTTTAGGTGACCGCTTTTCACCTTATAAAATGATTTTCTTCGGTGCCTTTGTGTCATCACTTGCCAATTTAATGATGTGCTTTTCTTCAAACCTGGTGATGATGTGCATTGTTTGGGGCATTAACGGCTTTGCTCAATCCATGCTTTGGGCGCCGATTATCTATATCGTGTCCAACACCATGCACGGGGAACATCTGAAGAAAGCCCAAGCTCGCTTGGCAGCAACGCTTCCCGTCGGAACGCTGTCCGCTTATGCGGTTACAACGCTTGTTATCCGCACACTGTCTTGGCAATATGTTTTTATCATTGCCTCGGCTGTTTTGATGCTGATTAGCGTTATTTGGGCTGCGAATGCCTTGTTGCTCGGTGCCGAAAATCGAAAGATTGTTCCGTTAAATCGGCAGACAGGCGAGCCGGTCGAGAAGAAGAGCTTTATTCAAATTGCTGTTGCTTCGGGTTTTTTCCTCATGATTATTCCTGTTATTCTTCATGCAATGCTCAAAGACGGTGTCATGACCTGGGTTCCGACCATGATTATGGAGCTGTTTAAGGTTCAGCCGTCGTTTTCAACCATGTTGACCTTGGTTTTGCCGATTTTGAATTTTATCGGCGCTATTGTCGTTACCGCCATTTTCAACCGAGGCAAAAAGAGCGAGGCGAAAATTGCCTGCTATTTCTTTGCTTTCGCACTTATCCCGATTGTTGCGCTGCTGTTTATCAATCATTATACGCCGCTTGTTTGCGTACTTCTTTTGTCGCTTATCACTTCGTCGATGTGCGGCATCAATCACATTTTTTTAACACTTATTCCCGTCAGCTTCGCCAAAGAGGGAAAAGCGGCAACTATGGCAGGCTTTTTGGATTGCATTGCTTATGCGGGCAGTGCCGTTTCAACCTACAGCTTCGGTAAAATCGCCGAGAATTTCGGTTGGGAAAAAATTATCGTTTTTTGGCTCGGCTTTTCCGCTGCCGCCTTGGTTTTCTGCCTGTTCCTTGTTCGAAAATGGGAAAAATACCGTAAACGCACTTGATTTTGTCAGAAGGGGATGTGCACCATGTCGAATTCATTTTTTGACGCAGTATTATCGGAAACCGACCCGATGTACGATGCCGCTGTTATTACGCAGGACGGGACACAGTATTGGAAAAACGAAAGCTGCAACAATTGCAACAACAGCCATTCGGTCACAAAGTTTTTCTTTGCAACAGCGGTCGGTATTTTGGAAATGCAGGGCAAATTAAGCCGATACGACAAAGTTACTTCGTTTTTTTCATCCGATGGATTGCCTGTCGATTACGACAGAAAGTGGGATTATGTTACGGTAGAGGACACGCTTCGCCATAAAACGGGCATTAACACCGACCCCTATTGTGTGGATGAAGATAACGACCGTGAAAAAATCGGGGATGATTTTCTCAAATATGTTTTCAGCCTGAAAATCGAAGAGAAAACGGGCGAATTTCGCCG
>DNXM01000145.1:2493-3160 GCA_003505905.1 Oscillospiraceae bacterium | reverse complement strand
GCAAACATCATCACCAAGGCGTCCGGCATGAACGCCGAACGGTTTATGAACGAGAATCTGTTTTTGCCGCTCGGCTTCCGTCAATGGGCTATGGCAAAATGCCCGAAGGGTATCCCGATTGCCGGCGGTGGATTTTATGCAAGAGCCGACGATATTGCGAAGCTCGGTTATGCTTATGCTTGCCGTGGAATGTATGAGGGCAGGCGCATTTTGACAGAGGGTTGGATTCGGGATGCTATGCAGAAGGATTATGCCTGCACACAGTTCCGTGACACGGACCTTTTTGTGAAGACAGGCGCCAAAGGGCAGATGGTTGCTTTTTCACAGCAGCGAAAGGCGGCTGTTGCTTGGCATGGTTATTCAAATCAAGGCAATGACCGCAATGACCGTTTATTGGAAGCCTTTGTTCACTATTTAGACGAAACAAAATGCTGAATCAAACACAAAATAATAACGGATAACAGGAGAGTCGACATGGAAGATTTTATCAAAGAGCAAATCAAAATCGGATTAAAATCCTTGCCCTGCAATCTGATCAAATCCGCATTCATCCCGCATTCATCGGCGGAAACCATCAAAATGCGCCAAAAGGAGTTTATTTGCGGTGTTTGCCACCCGGGCGAAGATGTCGAGATGATAAAAGGTGCAAATCTCGGCTGGATTCGGG
>DNXM01000145.1:0-2467 GCA_003505905.1 Oscillospiraceae bacterium | reverse complement strand
GGATTCGGGTGGATATTCCGTTTCCGTTTGAGGAAAACGGCGAAGAAAAAGAACAGTATGTTCAATTCAAAGAAAAGATGAAGCGGTATGCGGATGCCGGCATTAAGGTTATGGCAATCACACCGTATCACGATGAATATACCGAAAGCGGAATTGTGATTGATTCGCCTGAGGGAGAAAAGCGAATTCGCGAAATTGCTTACTTTTTAATCAACGATTTACGGGATTTGGTCAGTGGTTATCAGGTTACCAACGAAATGGGAATTCCCCGTTTCACCGTTCCGCTTACCATGAAACAGGCGGCTCGCTTTATCGGAATTCAACTGGAAGCGATGTATCCGCACCGAGGTGACGCAATTCTCGGTTACAATTCGGCAGGCCCTCAACCCGATTTGCAATACTATATGAAGCCGTATTACAAATATTGTGACTATGTTGGCTTTGATTTGTATATGGGATGCTTTTTCAATATGCCCGGCTTTATGTTCGTGTTTGATTTGATTACCAAGTATTTGTGGGCTTGCACGGGTCGTCCGATTTTGTTGCAGGAATTTGGCTATATCAGTGCAGGTGCGCCCAAAACAAAAGAGGAAAAGCGTGATATTATTCGAGGCTATGGCTTCAACAGTGAGCGTGAAGCGATGAAGAATATTGTCGAATTTGTTGAAAATCTGCCCGAATACATGAAAAAGCATATCAAACGGGTTTGCCAAAATAACGAGAGCAAATATCTTGATTTCGTGTTCAAGGGCGATTATAAGAACCATATTTACCGTGAGCTTCCGAAGCTTACCAAAATCCCGGGTTATCCGCACACACCGAAGGGACAGGCTGATTTTTACCGTGATATTATTGAGCGTCTTTACAAGCAAGAGTGCTTAATCGGTGCCATGATTTATTGCTGGAAGGACAGCGATAAGTGCTATGTCTGCGGTCAGGTTGATTGTCCGACCGAAACCCGTTGGGGCTTGGTGGATATTGATGAAAAGCCGAAGCCATCCTATTTTGCCGTTCGGGATGCACTTGCAAAAATCAAAAAAATAAGCAATTCGCTTCAACCAATTGAGTAACGAAAAGTAAGAGGACTGTACGGAGGAAAACAAAATGGAACTTTTCAGGAAAACATTTATCGCAAAGGCTGTTGCAGCACTTATGGCTCTGCTCCTGTCTGCGAATTTAAGCATCAATATTGCTACAATAAACAGGAATTATAAGGATATCAATCCCGGGAAATACAAAAATGTGATTTTGTTCATCGGGGACGGTATGGGCTACAACAGCCTTGCTTATTGTGAAAAGACCTATAGCACAAAGCTTGACATTCTGACCAAAACGCCGATTCACGGCTTTTCCGAAACACGCTCTTCTTCCGACCGTGTTACGGACAGCGCGGCAGGCGGTACTGCTTTGGCTTGTGCGGTTCGCACAACAAATGGTGCAATCGGCGTGTTCCCGCAAGACCAATATTCGCTTGCTTATGTGCCGATGAATCTATGCGAATTGGCAAAAAGCTACGGTCGCATGGCAGGCGTTGTCACCACTGACAGCAACTGTGGTGCTACGCCAAGTGCTTTTTCCGCCCACACGGACAGCCGTAACAACGGTGAGGAAATCAGCCGCCAGCAAATTGCCTCGAATCTTGATTTGATTTGGGGTGCAAAAAGCGGTTATGTTACCGAAAGCGATGCCACAAAGAACGGCTGGAAGTATTTAGACTCCATGGCAGACTTCAACGCACTTCAAGAGGGTCAGCGTTCGTTCGCACAGTTTGACGGCGAAATTTGGAAAACACAGTCCGGTGCAGATTCACCGACGCTTTCCAAGATGACGGAAAAAGCAATTGATATGCTCGATGACGACCCGGACGGCTTTTTCCTCATGGTTGAAGGTGCGCACATTGATAAAAATTCGCACAACAAAGACGGAGCCAATATGACAACGGCGGCATATGAATTTAACAACGCTGTTAAAATCGCCTTTGACTATGCCGATATAAACGAGAACACCCTGATTGTTATTACCGCTGACCATGAAACGGGTGGCATTCTCAAAGATGAAAACGGCGATTTTTATTATACCACCGGCAGCCACACCGGCACCGATGTTCCGCTTCTTATTTACGGAAGCAAAACCTTCATCAAGGACGGGGAAGCTATTAAGAACAAGGAAGTCAGCAGAAGACTTTCCCTTGCCATGGGTGCAAAGCCGGGCGATTTTCCCTGTTCCGTTAAGCTTGCGGATACTACAAAAACAAAGGACGAATGAATATGACAGAAATTATCAAGGCAAATCAGGCAAAGGAATTTGACGCATTTGTTGCCTCACATCCCAAGGGTCATTTTATGCAGCAGAGTGCTTGGTCAAAGGTGAAAAACAATTGGATGTGGCGTGGTATTATTTGTCGGAATGACAAAAACGAGATCGTCGCAACAATGGCGGTTTTGATTCGCCGCTTGCCGGGCGGTGT
>DNXM01000074.1 GCA_003505905.1 Oscillospiraceae bacterium | reverse complement strand
ATGCAGGCGACCGTATCTTCGGCACGAAGTAAGTTTACTATAATTCCCTACGAAAGCAGGTGTTTTGAATGAAAGTAGTTTTGAAGCAGGATGTCAAAGGCTTGGGCAAAAAAGGTGAGCTTGTCAACACCTCCGACGGTTACGCAAGAAACTTTTTGTTCCCTCGCAACCTTGCCTCCGAGGCCAATGCGCAGGCGATGGCTGAACTGAAAAACAAAGAACAGGCGGAGAAATACCGCATTGAAACCGAAACAGCCGCCGCCAAGGCGGATGCCGCAAAGCTTGAGGGCAAAACTATCCGCATTGTGGCAAAGGCAGGTCAAAACGGCAAGCTGTTCGGCTCGGTTACCGCAAAAGAAATTGCGGCACAGATTAAAGCCGATTTCGGCGTTGAGTTGGATAAGAGAAAAGTGGAGGTTGACGATATTAAGTCCTTCGGCACTTTCCCGGTTTCCGTCAAGCTCAACCACGGCGTAACCGCCTCGCTGTTTGTCAGTGTGAGCGAATAATATTTTGATTTTTTCAACAGGTGGTGAACAGTGTGGAAGTCGAGCTTTCAACCAATTATGACGGAATGAATATGCCCTACAGCTTGGAAGCGGAGCAGGCGGTTCTCGGCTGCATCCTCAAGGATTCCCGCTGTATGCCGACTGTTTTGGTTCATGTAAAGTCCGATTATTTTTATCTGCCGCAGCACAAGGCGATTTTTGCCATTATGGTGGAGCTGGATGCCAATTCACTCCCGATTGATGCGCTGGTTGTGTTGGAGCGGTTGAAAAAGGACGGCGTTTATGACGATGCCGGCGGAAAAACCTATCTCTACCAGTTGGCGCAGGCGGTTCCGTCCGTTCAAAATGCGGAAGCCTATGCGAAGATTGTCCGTGAGAAGTTCTATATCCGTTCCTTGATTACGGCATCACGGGAAATTATTGATTCATCCATTGACGAAACAACCTCGGCGGATTTGCTGCTGGATTCTGCGGAGCAGAAAATCTATAACATCCGTCAGGGGCGTTCCAGCGATGCACCGTCCCGTTTGGATGATATTATCAACAACGAGGTTTTGGAACGGCTGAAAATTATTTCCAACCCTGTGGAGCGTGAGAAGCACAAGGGCTGTCCGACCGGTTTTTCGTTTTTGGATAAATGCATTTCCGGTTTGAATAAGTCCGACTTAATCATTATCGGCGCTCGCCCCGGCATGGGCAAAACCAGCTTCGCACTCAATCTTGCTCGCAATGTTGCCGTGGTCGGCGGCAAAAAAGTGGTCATGTTTTCCCTTGAAATGACCAAGGGGCAGCTGGCGGAGCGTGTTTTGGCAACCGAAGCAAGGGTCGATGTTAAAAAAATGCGTTCGGGCGAGTTTGATGATGCCGATTGGCAGCGTATGGGCGTTGCGGTCGGTTCGCTGAATAATTGCAAGCTGTATTTTGACGATACCTCGAACATTACCGTGCCCGAAATGAAGGCGAGAATCCGCCGTATGCGTGATGTGGATTGCGTGATTGTGGATTATCTCGGTTTGCTTCATTCCGAAAAGGATTACGGGGCACAGCGTGTGCAGGAGGTTTCGGATATTACCCGTAACTTAAAATTGATGGCGAAGGATTTGAACATTCCCGTCATCGCCTGTTCGCAGTTGGCGAGAGTGACCGAGGGCAGGGGCAAATCGCACCGCCCGATGTTGGCTGACCTGCGTGATTCCGGCTCTGTCGAGCAGGATGCCGATATCGTTTTAATGCTGTACCGTCCGTTTTACTATATCAACGAAAAAGACGGTCCGCTGACCGAAGAAGATTTGGCGAAGAAAAACGAGGCGGAATTGATTATCGCCAAAAACCGCCACGGTCCGCTCGAAACGGTCAACCTGCATTGGAACGGCGAATTCACCTTGTTCTCAACTGCGGAGAAAACCCGATATGAAGAATAAAGTTATGAACGCAATAGAGCGTCATCAAATGCTCCTTCCCGGCGACAGGGTGTTGGTTGCCCTGTCCGGCGGAGCGGACTCGATGGCGCTTCTTCATGTTTTATTGCGGATAAAAGAAGAATACCGATTATGCGTGACGGCGGCGCATTATCATCACGGAATCCGTGGCGAAGAAGCCGACCGGGACGAAGATTTTGTCCGCCAAGCGTGCTCGGCACTCGGTGTGCCGCTTGCGGTCGGGCACGGCGATGTGCCGCAGCAGGCAAAGAAAAGCGGAAAAGGCTTGGAGGAATGCGCCCGTGAAATGCGCTATGCTTTTTTGGAGCAAACGGCACAGGGTGCAAGAATTGCAACGGCTCATTCGTTGAGCGACTGCGAAGAAACCTTTTTGTTTAATCTCTCCCGCGGAGCCTCGCTTCACGGGTTGACCTCGATTCCGCCGGTGCGAGGGAACATCATTCGCCCGTTGATTACCTGTTCACGGGATGAAATCGAAGAATATTGTCGGGATAACAGCATTTCGTATGTCACCGACAGCACCAACAACAGCGATGAATATACTCGCAACCGACTTCGCCATCATGTGGTGCCCGAACTGAAAAAATGCAATCCGTTGTTTGATTCCGCTTTTGCCCGCTTGACGGACGGCTTGCGGGAGGATGACGAATTGCTCGGTGAATTGACGCAGAGCGTTTTGGAGCGAGCCGAAACCGAAAACGGCTATCGCACCGAGGTGTTGCTGTCGGTTCATCCGTCGCTGCAAAAACGGGCGGTTTCGGCAATTATCGAAGGTTTGACCGGCTCAAAGCCCGAACAGCTTCACATTCTCAATGTGTGCGCTCTTTTGCAAAGCGAAGGGGATGTGCAGGTCGTCGGCGGAAAGTCCCTGCGTGTGCGTGGCGGCTTGCTTTACCGAAAGCCCGAGCAGGCGGAGGAATGGAGTCGAACGGCGTTCGGTGGTGAGAATCGGTTGCCGTATGGCACGGTTTATGTCGAAATGTATCGGGAAATCAGTAAAAAAAAATTGGAAAAATTTAGCCAAGACCTATTGGATAATTGCATAGATTATGATAAAATAAAAGGAAAGCTTGTCTTTTCCAGCATCCGTGAAGGCGATAAAATCCGTCTGAACGGGCGTGGCGTTACCAAACCGCTGCGCCGCCTTTTCGCCGAAATGGGCATTGAAGCGGAAAACCGCAAAAAAATAATTGTTTTGCGGGATGAGCAGGGTGTTGTTTGGGTGGACGGTGTCGGCGTTGGTGAACGCTGTGCCGTCAGCGAAGAAACAGCCCAAGTGTTAATTTTGTCAAAATACGATTGAGAGGAATTTGAATGATGAGCAACATGATGAACGATATCGAATCCATTTTGATTTCACAGGAGGAATTGAACGCAATCGTTTCTCGCCTCGGGGAACAAATCAGTCGGGATTATGAGGGCAAGAATCTTCTGCTTGTCAGCATTTTGAAGGGCTCGATTGTCTTCATGTCCGAAATCATGCGCCATATCACCGTTCCGTGTGAAATTGATTTCATGGCAGTTTCCAGCTACGGAAACGGAACGGAATCCAAGGGCAAACCGAAAATTATCAAAGACCTTGACATCAGCTTGGAAGGCTATGATGTTTTGATTGTGGAGGATATCCTTGACAGCGGCGTAACGCTGTTTAACTTGATGCAGCTTCTCTCCACCCGCAAACCGAACAGCATTAAGATTTGCACGCTGTTCGATAAACCCGAACGCCGCAAGGCAGACATCAAGGCTGATTATGCGGGCACACAGGTGCCGGATGCGTTTATTGTCGGCTACGGCTTGGACTATGCGGAAAAGTATCGCAACCTGCCTTTTGTGGGCGTATTAAAATCGGAAGTATACGAAGGAAAGTAATTCGTTTTCAAACATATCAACATAAGGAGGAGTGAAAAAGATGAATGCGAAAAAACTCAAGAGCTTTTTGCCCTATTTAATTATTCCGCTGATTATTGTCGGCATTGCGTTTTATTCGGCAAACGGTTCGATGAAAAAGGAAAGGCCCAAGTATTATGAGATTGTTGAAAAATTTGATCGCAACGAAATCAGCAGCTTCAGCTTGAATCTCAGCTCGGGTGCGCTCGTCTACTATGAAAAAGGGGAAAAGAGCACGCCGCACAAGTATACGGTGCCGAATGTGGAACTGTTTGTGAACGACATTCACGACACGGTGACGGAATACAACTTGGCTCATTCGGATGAGCCGATAAAGTACGATTACGAAAAAGGCACGGAGAGCTCGTGGCTTATCAATGTGTTGCCGACCTTGATTTTGATGGTGGTGCTCGGCGTTTTGATGTTCGTAATGGTGCGCCGCATGAGTGCGTCCATTTCGGGCGAAACCAACAAAACGCTCAGCTTCGGCAAGGCTCGCATCAAAAACGCAAAGGACGAAAAGCGCAAAACCACCTTTGAAAATGTGGCAGGCGCCGATGAAGAAAAGGAAGAGCTTGCGGAAATTGTCGAATTTTTGCGCAATCCCGCCAAATTCAATGAATTGGGTGCCCGCATCCCCAAGGGTGTGCTGCTTGTCGGCCCTCCCGGCACCGGTAAAACCCTTTTGGCAAGAGCTGTTGCAGGCGAAGCGGATGTTCCGTTTTTCTCCATTTCCGGCTCGGATTTTGTGGAGATGTATGTCGGTGTCGGTGCCTCCCGTGTGCGTGATCTCTTTGATCAGGCCAAGCGCAATGCTCCTGCCATCATTTTTATTGATGAAA
>DNXM01000198.1:785-2542 GCA_003505905.1 Oscillospiraceae bacterium | reverse complement strand
GGATGTTCATCATCTTCGCCATATTATACGCTTTTTTGACAATCATGGTCACCAAATCTTGCGGCGTGGTAACGATAACAATACCGTCTACCGGCAGATTTTGGAACACGGTCAGCGGCACATCGCCCGTTCCCGGGGGCATATCGACAAACATATAATCCACATCGCCCCAAGCGACTTCATTCCAAAACTGCTGAATGACACCCGAAATGACAGGTCCTCTCCAAACAACGGGCGTATCCTCCTTCTCGAGCAGAAGATTGACGGACATAATGCGAATCCCCGTCTTGCTGTCGGCGGGAATCAAGCCCATTGCGCTTTGCTCGATGGAAGCGTTGACGCCGAATGCCTTCGGAATGGAGGGACCCGTTACATCGGCATCCAACACGGCGGACTGTTTGCCGGAAGCCTGAAATGCGCTTGCCAGCAGGGATGTGACAAGGCTTTTGCCGACACCGCCCTTACCGCTGACAACGCCGATAACTTTGCGAATGCTGCTGAACTCATTTTGAGCCAAGTGCATATCCTGTTTTTCCTTGCTCGAGCAATTCGAGGAACAGCTTGAGCAATTTCCACTGCAACCCATTTGAATAATACCTCTTTAATCTGTTATTTTGCAACAATGTTGACGAGCTTGCCCTTAACATAAAGCTCTTTTACAATATTTTTGCCCGCAATTTCTTCGGCGATACGCTCGTTCTGCTTGGCAAGGGCAATGGCATCGTCTGCCTCCAAATCGGCGGCAACCGTCATCTTGGCACGGATTTTTCCGTTGACCTGAACGACAATTTCAATCTCATCATCCTTGCACTTTGCTTCGTCAAAGCTGCACCATTTCTGGTCGGTTACCGTTCCGCCAAAGGTAAGAACGCTCCACATTTCCTCCGTCACATGGGGTGCAAACGGATTGAGCATAATCAAGAACGACTTCAATTCTGCCTTGTTGACACTGCCAAGCTCATAGAACTTGTTGAGCAGGGTCATCATGGCAGCAATGGCGGTGTTTGCTTTGAGTGAATCAATGTCACCGCTGACCTTTTTGATGGTCTTGTTCATCAAACTGTCGGTTTCGGGGCGATAAGCGTCACCGTCAATCAGCATATCCTGCAACGCCCAAACACGGTCGACAAATCGCTTACAACCCTTGATGCTTGCCGAATTCCACGGGGCGGCCTTTTCAAAGTCGCCGATGAACATTTCGTATAAGCGCATGGTGTCAGCGCCGTAGTCGTTGACAATCTCATCGGGATTGACGACATTGCCTCTGGATTTTGACATTTTCTCGCCGTTTTCGCCGAGAATCATGCCATGGCTTGTGCGCTTCGTGTAAGGCTCTGCGGTCGGTACAATACCGATATCGTAGAGGAATTTGTGCCAAAAACGGCTGTAAAGCAGGTGGAGTGTGGTATGCTCCATACCGCCGTTGTACCAATCAACTGGTGACCAGTATTCCAACGCTTCTTTGGAAGCGAGAGCGGTGTCGTTGTGCGGGTCACAATAGCGCAGGAAGTACCAGCTTGAGCCTGCCCATTGAGGCATGGTGTCGGTTTCACGCTTGGCTTTTCCACCGCAATGCGGGCAGGTGGTGTTGACCCAGTCGGTCATCTTCGCCAAGGGTGATTCACCGTCATCGGTCGGCTCATAGCTTTCTACATCGGGCAGACGAAGCGGCAATTCGCTTTCGTCAATCGGCACCCAACCGCACTTTTCGCAGTAAACAAGCGGAATCGGCTCGCCCCAATAACGCTGACGGGAGA
>DNXM01000198.1:0-760 GCA_003505905.1 Oscillospiraceae bacterium | reverse complement strand
ACCCAGTCACGCAGCTTGAAGTTTACCTTTTGGTGACCCTTGCCCTGTTCGGTGAGCCATTCGGTGATTTTGACTTTGGCTTCTTCCACGGTTAAGCCCGTCAAAAAGCCGGAATTGACCATAACACCCGTGGCGCAGTCGGTAAAGGCTTCTTTGGTGACATCGCCGCCCTGAACCACTTCAATCTTCGGCAGACCGAAGGCTGTGGCAAACTCCCAGTCACGGGTGTCGTGCGCAGGCACCGCCATAATGGCGCCGGTGCCGTAGGAAACCAAAACATAGTCGGAAATAAAAATCGGGATTTCGGTGTTGTTGACGGGGTTGATTGCGGCAACACCCTGCAAACGAACGCCGGTTTTGTCCTTGTTGACTTCGCTTCTTTCAAAGTCGGACTTTCTTGCGCTTGCTTCTTGATAAGCACGGATTTCGTCGACATTCGTCAGCTTGCCCTCTTGAATCCATTGCTCAATGTAAGCGTGTTCGGGTGCAAGCACCATGTAGGTTGCACCGAAAAGCGTGTCGGGGCGAGTGGTGTAAACGGTAATTTTATCACCGCAGGTGGAGGTGAAATCGACCTCTGCGCCTGTGGAACGACCAATCCAGTTGCGCTGTTGAAGCTTGACACGCTCAATGAAGTTGAGCGAATCCAAATCATCCACCAAACGCTGGGCGTATTCGGTGATTTTCAGCATCCATTGGCTTTTGACCTTGCGGACAACCTCGCTGCCACAGCGCTCGCAAACGCCGTTGACAACCTCTT
>DNXM01000064.1 GCA_003505905.1 Oscillospiraceae bacterium | reverse complement strand
AAGTCTTTCACGAATCCAACGGGGTGACGGCTCGATTTTAACATTCTTCACAACACCGCCGACATAGCGGTAGCAAAGCTCTGGCGCATCAATGCGCACACGAAGCAATTCATTCACATCGCCCTCGCCTGCTTCGACAACGGGAACCGGTTCAACGAGCGTATCGCCGTAGGTGGCGGCGGTTTCACGAGCCAAGCCGAGAATGCTCAGGCAATCGGGACGGTTGGAGGTGATTTCAAATTCGGTCATCACATCGTTGAAGCCGATGGACTCACGAATATCCATGCCGAGCGTCAAATCGCAATCATCGCCAAGCACGAAAATGCCGTCTTCAATTGCATACGGAAAATCGTGCACCGTCAAACCGAGCTCGCCGAGGGAACAAAGCATTCCGCTGCTCTCGACACCTCTGAGCTTGCCTTTTTTAATCTGCTTACCGCCTGCAACAACGGAATTATCCAAGGCAACGGGGACATAATCGCCTGCCTTCAAATTCTGTGCGCCGGTAACAATCTGAAGCATTTCCTTGCCGACATTGATTTGGCAAATCCACAAATGGTCGGAATCCGGATGATGCTCCAACGATTCAACACGGCCGACAACGATGTTGGAAAGCTCTTCGCCTTCCACTTCCACAGCTTCGACTTTTGAGCCGGAAAGCGTAATATCGGCGGCAAACTGCTTATCGCCGACATTCAATTTATAATAATCCTGAAGCCATCTTTTCGATAAAACCATTTCTCATTCTCCTCCCTTAAAACTGACCGAGAAAACGCATATCGTTTTCAAAGAGCAGGCGCATATCGTCAATGTTGAAGCGGAACAAAGTCAATCGCTCCAAGCCGACACCGAACGCATAACCGCTGTACACTTCAGGGTCGATACCGCCGTTTTTGAGAACCTGCGGATGAACCATGCCTGCACCGAGGATTTCAACAAAGCCCTCACCCTTGCAGAACGGACAGCCCTTGCCGCCGCAGCGGAAGCAGGTAACATCAATTTCGCAGGAAGGCTCGGTAAACGGGAAATGGTGCGGACGCAAGCGAATTTTGGTATCATTGCCGTAAAGACGCTTGGCAAAATCAAACAAATTTCCCTTCAAATCCGCCATGGTGATGCCCTTATCGACAACAAGACCTTCAATCTGATGGAAGAACGGAGAGTGCGTGGCATCGACCGCATCGGAACGGTAAACGGCACCGGGCGCAATGATGCGAATGGGCGGCTGTTTGTTTTCCATAACACGAATCTGAACGGGAGAGGTCTGCGTGCGGAGAAGCATATTTTCCGTGATATAGAAGGTATCCTGCGTATCTCTTGCGGGATGCTCCTTCGGTATGTTCAACGCTTCGAAGTTGTAGTAATCCCACTCCACTTCGGGACCCGTTGCAATGTCGAAGCCCATGCCGAGGAAGATATCCTTCACCTCATCCAAAACAATGGACAGCGGATGCTTGTGACCGAGGCTCGGCATTTTTCCGGGCATCGTGACATCCAAGGTTTCGGCTGCCAAACGGGCTTTCTGCTCGGCGGCCTTCATCTGCTTCGCCTTTTCTTCAATTATGGTTTCGATATTCTGTCTGACCTCGTTGGCAAGCTGACCGACAATCGGTCTTTCTTCGGCCGAAAGCTTACCCATTTGCTTGAGAATGGCGGTCAATTCGCCTTTTTTGCCGAGATAACGAACACGCAATGCTTCCAACTCGGCAGGCACATTGGATGCGTTGATGGCGTCCTGCGCTGCTTTTGCAATCGCTTGGAGTTGTTCTTTCAAATCAAATCAATCCTTTCTTATTTGAACAAACAAAAAAGCCTTTCATCCCGAAAAAACAGGACGAAAGACTTACCTTTCGTATGATAACCACCTGTGGGAAGAGCTGGCACTCCGCTGCCCGATAACGGTGGCATTCCGTTGCAACCTACTTTTCATTCCGTTGCACCGCTCCAAAGGGAAATTCAGCTGCTTCGACCGACAGTTGCGCTTCCAGCCAACGGCGCAATTCTCTGTTCTGCCTCAATGTCGAACGCTTACTTAACTTTTTCACAGCGTTTAATTGTGGTATTCAATTATCCATACTATAACAAATGAGCGTCAAAAATGCAAGCCTTTTGCTTGAATTCGTCTTATTTCTTTGCGTCTTTTTCCGCTTTTCCCTCGTCCGTGTCACGGTAATAGTAGGTTTTCGTATCACGGTGCGGCGTTGAGTTCCACAATTCGTCCGCAACAGGCTGCCACTTGGCGGCAAAATCACGGCACTTTGCGCAAAGCTCTTCGGCGGATTCCCGTTCGAGCAAATCGGTGGATTTTGCACCGGTCTTTTCAATCATACGGCACAGACAGTCCGGGTTTTCGAGCATCGGGCAGGGGCGCAAATGATTGTCGTTAAACGGCTGATTGTGGTAATATTCCATGAACAGCGGGCGTTTGAGCGCCTCCAGAAGCGTATGCGTGCGGATGTTGGAATCGGAATAATGAATGAACACGCAAGGCTCGATATCGCCCGCGGAATTGATATGGAAATAGTTACGACCGCCTGCAATACATCCGCCGACATATTCACCGTCATCTTGGAAATCCATAACAAACAGCGATTTGCCTGTTTTTTGGTTGCGGACGGACTTTATCCAGCGGTACATATATTTGCGCTGTTCGGGTTGGGGAATCAGCTCGGGCAAAGCGTCCTTGCCCAAGGGCATATAGTTGAAATAAAAGGCAAAGAGAACGCCTGCATCAATCATTTGGTCAATGAATTCATCCGATGTAACACTGTCGATGTTCTTCGATGTGTAGCAAACGGAAATACCGAACATACAGCCGTTCTTTTTGAGCAGTTCCATCGATTCGAGCGTTTTGCGGTAACTACCCTCGCCTCGACGGTAGTCGTTGCTTGCCTCATCGCCCTCAATGCTCACCGCCAAAGCCAAGTTGCCCACACGCTTCATTTCATCGCAAAACGCCTGATCCACAAGGGTTGCGTTCGTGTAAGCCAAAAAAGCACATTCGGGATGCTCTTCGCAAAGGCGAATGATATCACCCTTGCAAATCAACGGTTCGCCGCCGGTGAACATATAGATATGTGTGCCCAAATCACGACCCTGATTGACCACATCATTCATTTCATCGTAGCTCAAGCGGAGCGTATGACCGTATTCCGCCGCCCAACAGCCCTTGCACTTGAGATTGCAGGCACTTGTGGGATCCATGAGCGTAAGAAAAGGAATGTTGCAATGATACTTTTCACGGTTCTCACGCACTTTTTTTGTGCCGAGAGCGACGCCCAAGCCAAGCGCAAGCACCATGTTGCGAAACACATTTTCGTCCAAATCACGAATCGCACGCAGAACAAGACGGGTATACACATTTTCGGGGTCTGCCGCACCCTCACGGAATTTGTCGAAGTTCTTTTGCGGAAATATTTTTCCGGCAAAAGCTTCAACCTTGTCGACCAAATGAACAAGGTTATCCTGCGGATTTTTTTTGATGTATTTCACCGATTGATCCAATGCAGCTGCTGCAGCCGCACGGGTTGCTTTTTCTTTGAGAGTCATTTCAAAACCCTTTCTTCTTTTGCCACTATTATTACCAATAATACCACGAGTAAACAGTTTATCACAAAAACAACTCAATGTCTACACTTTTGGAAAAATGTAACCGTTGATTTGTAATCTCACACGAAAACACTTGAAAAACAGGCGCAATTTGTTATAATCTGTTTATCTTCTACGGAAAAGAGCGAACACCTATGAATCAAACTTCGACGATTGCCGCTGTTTCCACGCCGGTTGCCGCCGGTGGCATCGGCGTTATTCGCATTTCGGGGCCCGATGCCGTTCGGATTGCCCAAACCGTTTTTCGTCCAAGCAGCGGAAAAAGCGTGTCCGAAATGAAAGGCTACACCGCCGCATTCGGCAAGGTCTATGACGGCGATACTCCGATTGATGAAGCGGTTTTGTTAATCTTCCGTGCGCCGCACAGCTACACGGGCGAAGACGTTGCGGAAATCTCCTGTCACGGCGGAATTTATTTGGTCAACCGTGCCCTGCGTGCCGCCATACGGGCAGGTGCTTCCCCTGCCGCACCCGGTGAATTCACAAAAAGGGCATTTCTTAACGGCAAATTGGACTTGACCGAAGCGGAAGCGGTGATGAACTTAATCTCCGCCCAAGGGGAACAGGGAGCCGCCGCTGCTTTGACCGCATTAGAGGGTGCGTTGAGCCGAAAGCTACGGGAAGCAGCACAGATTCTGATTACCGATTCAGCATACATGGCGGCGTGGGTCGATTACCCCGATGATGAAATCGAAGAGCTGTCACAAGAGCGTCTATTGAGCGACTATCGGCAAGTTGCCGATTCTTTGGAAGCTCTCTTGAAAAACTACGAGGGCGGTCGAGCCTTGACGCAAGGTGTTGACACCGTCATTGCAGGCAAGCCGAATGTCGGCAAATCCACGCTGATGAACTGTTTGAGCGGCTTTGACCGTTCAATTGTCACCGCCGCCGCAGGAACCACAAGAGATGTGGTGGAGGACACCATACGCTTGGGCGAAATGGTGCTCCGTTTAGCCGACACCGCCGGTATTCGGGCGACAGACAACGAAGCGGAAAAAATCGGTGTTGAATTTGCGCTGGGTCGCATAGAACGAGCCGAATTGGTTTTGGCGGTCTTTGACGGCTCACAGCCGTTGAGCGAAGAAGACCGGCAGGTAATCGCCCGATGCAAAAACAAAAAAGCGATTGCACTCATCAACAAAAGCGACTTACCGCAGCAGCTCGACACCGCCGACTTGCGTGATTTCTTTCGGATGATTCCGATTTGCGCCAAAAATTCCGACGGTATACAGGCTTTGAGTCAAGCAGTGCTTACCGTTCTCGGCTCGGACAGCGTTGACACCTCCGCCGCCATGCTTGCCAACGAGCGTCAGCGTGCCGGATGCGAGCAGGCACTGCTGTGCGTGAAAGAAGCGATGGACGCACTGAAAGGCGGCATGACCCTGGATGCGGTCAATGTCAGTACCGATTCGGCGGTTGATGCTCTGCTTTCATTGACGGGCGAACGAGCCGGCGAAGCGGTCGTAAACGAGATTTTCTCTCGCTTTTGTGTCGGAAAATAACAGATTTCTTACAGAGTGATAATAAATTCACTACATTTGCATTTTTGCCTTGCAAATTGATTTTGCACACACTAAAATGAGGAGAGAGCAAAATCCGACACCATGAAGGAGGAATGAAAATGAAAAAGCTTTATAAGAGCGAGTCGGACAGAAAATTAGCAGGCGTATGCGGCGGTATTGCCGAATATTTCAACATTGATTCCACCTTGGTTCGCCTGCTTTGGGCCATCTTCTTTTTCTTGGGCGGAAGCGGACTTTTGGCGTATATCATCTGCGCCGTCATCATCCCCGATGAGCCGAAGCCCAAGGGAACGCCCGATGACCCCGAGGTTTTGTAAACCGAACAAAACAGCAAACAAAACACCCATTGAACCGTTCAGCACGGAGCAATGGGTGTTTCTCTGTCATTCAATCAGCGAATTTCGTTGAATCTTTCAACAACGGCATTGGCAATCATTTCGTGGCCTGCCGCCGTGGGATGAACGCCGTCTGCCAGCCAAAAAGACGATGGCGCAAGCTTGGTCAGCTCATCAAATTTTGCCTGAAGCGGAATGAAAGGAAGGTTGAACTTTTCGGCAACCCGTTTTGCGCTTGCCGCACGCTTTTCCACTTCGGAACGGAAAACATCGTAATAAGCCTGCGTACCCGAACCGCAGAGAACGAACGGCTCCAAAATCATAATTTTGCAATCGGGCAGCTCTTCCAATATCTCTGCAATAAAGTCACAGTAGATGCGGAAATACTTCGGGTCCGAAACGCCGTTGGGGTCATCGGTATCGGACAGCTCGTGCCAAACATCATTGACACCGATTAACACGGTTGCGTAATCGGGCTTAATGTTCAAAAAGTCACGCTTAATGCGGGCATACATATCCACAACACGGTTTCCGCTCACACCCATGTTGTAAAACTCGATTTCACCCGGATACAAACAGCCGAGCTTACCCTCGACAAAAGTCGCATAACCACGGGAGCCTTTACCGATTTCATCACGGAAGCGGTCGGCATCCGTGATTGAGTCACCTTGGAACAGAAATGTTTTCATTATTATATTACCTCAAAAATTATTTTGCATCGTTTGCGTCGAAGATATCACCGCATTCAGGGCAGAACTTCGGCGGGTTTTTCGGATCCTCCGGTTCCCATCCGCACTTGTCGCAACGGT
>DNXM01000194.1:8454-15937 GCA_003505905.1 Oscillospiraceae bacterium | reverse complement strand
AAGAATATGTTTGACGGGAGATACCGACTAAATTTGCCAGTTCACTCTGCGAAAGACCGATTTTGGCACGAAAAGGAACCAATTCTTTTGCCAAAGCATCCATGTATTGGCTCTGCTTGGTCTTTGTAATATAACACTTTTCTGTTTCGCTCAAGAATCATTCCTCCGATTTATTGATGAGATAATTATACCAAAATGTTGTTGTATTTGTCAATTTCTTTTGCTGTTTGTCGTATTTTTTACATTTTATACACAATTTCACTCCGATTGGAAGTCATGTTGAATATAACGAGCGACAATCTTATTGTTTCTCTTGCAAAGGCTTTTGCTACCTGTTATACTGTAATTGCGCATAAACCGATTTTCATCACACGGAGGTATCTATGAAACGTATTTTTCGCAACACTTTTTGTGTTCTCCAAAGCTTTTTGTTTTTGGTTTCATCGTTTTCGGTCTACGATTCCGCTTTTAAGGTATGGGTTGACCGTGCGGCTTTGCGTTTAAGCTCGGATACGCAGCCGAAATTCGATACAATCACGGACGAAGCCTTACAAATCAGCCGTGAAGAAAAAGAACAATGCCGCAAGTGGTATCAAGAGCACATACTCACAGCCAAGTCGCCTGCCTACAATTTCACAGTCGGCGGCAAGCAATTTCAAAATCATTTATCGGATTGGGAAATTACCATCGGCAAGGAAAGCGCTCTCGGCGAAGTATACCGTGGCGGAAAAACAACCTATGTAACGCTGAAGCATCGCAAAAGTGATATTACCGCAACGGTCGAAGCAACCCTCTATGAGGAATATGCTTCCTGTGACTGGACGGTGTTCATTCAGAACAACGGCAGTGAGAATTCACCCATTGTCAACAACTTTTACGCCGCTGATTTCACATTCAACTGCGGAACGGCAGACATCTATTTCAGCAAAGGCTCAAATTCAGATAACGATGACTTCGAATTGATGAAATCTGCTGTCAGCCCGATTAAGACCGTATTTAACGCCAACGGCGGACGAAGCTCCTCCTTTTTGCCCTATTTTAATCTATGCGGCAAAAAGATGAATGCCGTTATGGCAGTCGGTTGGACCGGTCAATGGTACACCTCTTTTTCGCAAAACATCGGCGGTGTGCATATCAAGGCAAAGCAGGAATATTTCAAAGGTTATTTATCTCCCGATGAAAAAGTTCGTTCGCCGTTGGTTTCCATGACCTTTTACAGCGGAAGCAATGCTTTGAAGGGATTCAATACATTCCGCACATGGGAAAGCGAATGTGTATATACCGAAAGTGCCTTCCCTGTCACCTGCACCCTTTTGGCAGGCGAATTCGACAAACGAAACACCGACCAACTCGTGGAATTCATTCAGAATATGCCGCAGCAGCAATGCGATGAAACCGACTTTTTGTGGATGGATGCGGGTTGGTACGAATACAACGAGGGCTGGTATGACGGCGCAGGCAGTTGGCTGCCGAACAAGGCTCGTTTCCCCGATGGGCTTGCACCGATTTCCGAGGCGGCGCAAAAGAGAGGCATGAAATTGCTTCTTTGGTATGAACCCGAGCGCTGCTGCAAAGGCACAAGAGTATACAACGAGTGCATCAAGCATCCCGGTTGGCTGGTTGAATGTGATGACAACACCAACCTCGTCAATTTGGCTTTTGACGGTGCGTGTGATTATTTGGGCGATTTGGTTGCCAATTCCATCAAGGATAACAAGGTAGGCTTCTACCGTCAGGACTTTAATTTCACACCCTTGAATTTGTGGCAGGAAGCGGACAAAACTTATTTTAACAACCGCAAGGGCTTTGAAGAAAACCATTATGTGACAAACCTTTATCGCTATTTGGATAAGCTGCTTGAAGTGAATCCCGGCTTAATCATTGACAACTGCGCAAGCGGCGGCAGAAGACTTGATTTGGAAATGTCACGCAGAAGCATTCCGCTGTGGCGAACCGACTACAATTGCAGTACAGCCGAGGGTGTTATCAAGGACGATGCGATAACCGCCACACAATACGCAACATACGGCATTTCGTTTTGGCTGCCGCTCAACGGAACGGGCTTGAACGCCTTCACCGAATATGCCGATCGCTCGCTGTTAACTTCGTGCAGTCAGCGTTCGGGCTATCAAGCGGTTCGTGACCAAATGGAAAAGAACTACTTTCCGCTGACAAACGGAGGTTTAGATACCACCTCTTTCCATGCCATGCAGTTCGGTGACGGCGATGAGGGAACCGTGCTGATTTACCGCCGTGAGGATGTGAAAGAAAAGACCTACCGCCTTATTATGAACGGTCTTACGCCAAATCAAACCTATCGGATTTACGATGTTGATTTTTCGAGTGAAACAACAACCAAAACAGGCTCACAGCTCATGAATGAGGGTCTTTCGATTGCAATAGAAGAATGTCCGAAGTGCGCCATCTATCTGTACAAAGCCGTCAAATGACAAAAAACATCGCCGATTCCGAACAGTTCGGTGTCGGCGGTGTTTTTGGTTGCTGTTTTATTTGACGGTTGCCGTAAGAGGAGCCGATTCCATATCGTAAACATTCGATGCCGTTACGCTGATTTTGTCGCCTGCATTTGCCTCGATTTCAAATTCAACGGTACGGTATGTTTCGGGAAGCCAATAATTGTTGATGAGATAATCGGAATAAAGCACTTTACCCGATTCGGAAGTAACACAGATGCGGTAAAGCTCAATCGGCTTATCGTCCGTACTGACAGCGGCAGGGCAAGTAACCGTGTATTTTTCGCCGTTATTTGTCACATTCAAGGATGCGGTATCATTAAACTTCGGCGCAGAGGAATGTGCCTGCTGGTTGAACGGCGTATACGCATAGGTCGCTTTATCGGTTACATCGGTTAAAAGATAATCGCAAAGAACCTTGCTGTCGTTTACATCAAAACCTCTGAGTCGAACCTGATTTTTTGCGTCAACCTCAACAAGCCATGCCTGCCCTGACACAGCGTTTTGATTCGGGTGAATGGTTCGGTCGCTGTCAACGGTGAATTCCATGTAATTGAGTGAACCTGTTCCGACAGCGGTAAAATCACCTTGCCAAATGGAGCGGGGGTCGTTGAGCGGATAATGGGAGTGACCCGAGAAATCAACAACCTGCGGGTATCTTTTCAGAATCTCCGTAAAATCGGTAATCCCCCAGCCCTCAAAGCTTGAAGAGCCGTAAACCGTGTTGCGAATATGCTCGTGGTGGAAAAAGAAAATCGGCTTTGTCGGGTCTTCCAAGACTGCCTGATTGAGCTGCTTGATGAGCCAAATTTTCTGCGAAAGGTCATAGCGCATGGCCGTTTGCTTTGAGGTTGAAAGACCGATGAAGTGGCATCCGCCGATTTTCACATTAAAATCGGCATCGTTCCCGGTGATGGCGCTGATTAAATCACGGCACTGCTTACCCGGATATCCGTCATGATTCTTTGCAACAACGGCAAGAAGGTCGGTTTCGCTTTTCAGCGAGTTTTTCATCACCTCGCCGAAAGCTTCAAATTGTTCGGGATCGCCCTTGTCGGTCACATCACCGACAAACATCGCCGCATCAAGCGTGCTGTGGTCAGCATCTTTTTTTGATTCGGAATAGCAAAAGTCAAGTGCTTTCTCAATACGCTGGCAGCGAGTGTCGTTTTTTTCGCTGATATGCGTATCACTGCAAACCATAAAGCGCAAAACAGGCTTGAAATTTTCGGCTTTCGGTTGCTCTATTACCTGCGGATCGGAACCGATTCCGAAGAAGGAGGCAAGAAAAGTAAACGCAGCCGTGAAGAATGAAATAATTTTTTGCATAAAACCACCCTTTCTGTTGTGGGTTTATTGTACAACAATTTGAAAAGAATGTAAAGAAATATTGTATTTTTCCTGTTTTTTTGGTAGAATGGAGCAATGAACGGAGGTATCCATATGAAAAGAATCCTTTCTGTTTTTCTGTTAGTTGCGCTTTGTCTTTCCGGTTCCGTTTTCTCGGCAGCCGCCGTCACAGGCAACGCCGCTCCCGCACCGCTTGAAATCGGCTTCTCCGACTGCAATGGTGTCAAAATCGAATATGCGATTTACGGCAATCGAGCAAACGAACCGCTTGTGCTGTTACCGTCGAACGGAAACAGCATGCACGAATTTGACGGTAATGTGCTTTCGGGTTTAAGCGAACACTACATGGTCATCACCGTGTCGCCTCGTGGCTCCGGTCGTTCCGACCGTGGGGAAGGTCGATTGACCTTTGAGGTCATGTGTGACGATTTATTGTGTTTACTTGACAACCTGCACATTGAAAGAACTCGCATCTTCGGTTTTTCCGACGGCGGCAATCTCGGCATTGTCTTCACCTGCCGCTATCCGGAGCGTGTGAGCAGGCTTGCGATTATGGGTGCGAACATCAACACCCGGGGTACAAAAACAATTGACCAAATCGGTATTGTGGTAAAATATTGGTTTCTTTGCCTGAAAGCGATGATAACCGATTCCTATGATGCACAGCTTGAACGGGATATTCAGGGAATGATGGTCGGTCAGCCGAATTTGACCTTTGACGATTTAGCAAAAATCAACATCCCCGTACTAAATATCTACGGTGAACACGATATGATTAAGCGTTCTCACTCAAAGCAAATCACGAAATCTATCCCAAATGCGGAAGAACTGATGGTGATTGGCGGTGCACATTCTTCGTGCTTTGACTTCACCGACACGGTTCTTCTTCCCAAGCTGCTTGAATTTTTTGCAAAATAATATAATATCTGAGAGGTAATTTACTATGTTAAAAGTCGGTTTAGTCGGTTGCGGCGGCATCAGCGGCGCTCATGTGCCTGCGTGGCAGGAAATGGATGATGTTGAGCTGGTTGCAATCTGTGACATTCGCCCCGAAAAAACGGAACGCTATGATGTGGCAAAGAAGTACACGGACTTCGACAAAATGCTTGAAGAAAACGAATTCGACATTGTCGATGTTTGCCTGCCAACCTTCCTGCACTGTGAATATGCACTGCGTGCCATGAAAAAAGGAATTAACGTTATCACGGAAAAGCC
This sequence comes from Oscillospiraceae bacterium, assembly GCA_003505905.1. Taxonomy (GTDB): domain Bacteria; phylum Bacillota; class Clostridia; order Oscillospirales; family Acutalibacteraceae; genus UBA8612. Next base: position 10,898 of record DNXM01000194.1, on the reverse strand, counting down.
CATTGCTTTGAACGAGGATGATGTGCACAGGCTGTATGCGACCGCCGAAGAAAACAAGGTCAAATACATGGTTGCGCAGGTTCTTCGCTTTTGGGATGACTACGATATCGTTCAGCAAATTTACGACAGCCGAAAATACGGCAAACTGCTTTCTGCAAATATGTGGCGTTTGGGCAGCTTCCCCGGCGGCGGCTGGAACCAATGGTACTATAATAAAGAGCTCAGCGGTTTGATTCCGTTTGATTTGCACATTCACGACCTTGATTTCTTAATGTATGCCTTCGGTGCGCCGAAAAGCTACTCCTTTAAGCGTCAGGAATTGCCCGAGCAGGATTACTTAAGTGCCGTTTACGATTACGGTGACTTTTTCGTCACAGCGGAAGCGTCCTGGTTCAAGGCAAAATATCCCTTCGGAATGGGCTTCCGTTTTCAATTTGAAGAAGCCTTGGTTGCGCTTGAAAACAAAGAGCTGACCATTTACGACTGCGAAGGAAACCGCATTAAGCCCTACAGCGCAGAAGCAACGGAAAATCAAAGTGATTTTGAACTGCCCTCTGCTAACGCATATGCAAACGAGCTTCGTTATTTTGCCGACTGCGTGAAAAACGACCAACCCGTTGAAAAGGTCACGAAAGAAAGCTTGCTTGCTGTTTTGAAGATTCTCAACGAAATGAAATAATCGACATAGGCTCACTTTGTGTTGATGCTTTAAGAGAGGTTCTATGACAGAATTCACCATTTTACTTGCCGAAATTCCGATTCGTGTTCAAGCATTATATCCGCAGACAAAAGCTTTTTGTGCGGATTATCTTACGGAGAAAACGCCCGTGTTCTGCGTCACGATTGAGCCACAGGACATTGCCTACGAACAGAAATTCAGCGAAAAAACCGCCGAAAGAGAACACAAACCGATTGTTCGATTTTTGCCCGAATACTTGGAAACACTTGCCGTTTATCGAAAAATTGCAAACAAAATGCCGTCTTACGGTGTTCTTTTGTTTCACGGCGCCGCCGTTGCCGTGGATGGTCAAGTCTATTTGTTCACAGCGCAAAGCGGCACCGGAAAGACAACTCACATGAAATATTGGCTTGAGCAATACGGTGAGCGTGCAACGGTTGTCAACGGCGATAAACCGCTGATTAAAATGACGGATAACGGCGTTTTCGTTTGCGGAACACCGTGGCAAGGAAAAGAAAAATATGGTAAAAACACCGTTTTGCCGTTGAAAGCGCTTTGCATTTTACAAAGAGATACACATGACCATATTGAAAAGGTCAGCTTCTCAAAGGAATTTTCCGTTATTCTTCGGCAAACTTATCAACCGCCGTTTGCAGACGGGCTTGAAAAGACGCTTGATTTGTTGACGGATTTGAGCAAAAAAATTCCACTGTACAAGCTCGGCTGTACCATGAATCCGCAATCTGCATTGGTTTCCTATCAAGGAATGCAATAATCAAAAAGTACACCTGAAGGCAATTTTCAGGTGTACTTTTTTGTATTAGTTACCGCTGTTATTCTGTTTTCTCATTCAAAAAATAGTAGAAAAAGCGAAGGAGTAATCATTTTGAATCGAGAACAGTATCTGCGTGCGTGCATTGCCGAGCTTGCGCATCGGCTTGCCTTTGATAAAATGTCCAACGCACAAAGGCGCAACATGGAACAGGCGTTGAAATTCTACTTGGATGACCTGCGAAACAATCAATAAGTCATTTTTCGGTTGATTTCACACAACATCTTTTCGTCCAATTTTACCACTTTTCGGTCATAGGTCAAAATACCGTTCACTTCGTTTTCAACATCGCTGACCTGCGTGTAAACAACTGCACAAAGGCCCTTGTCGATAAGCCGAAGCACTTGCTTTTCGTGCAGCCTTCGATAAGCATCGGAAAGTGTTTTTTGATTTTTGAACATGAGGTAGCCGAAGCACTTTTTGCGGTTCCAAACATGGTTTTCCACAATGCGGCTGTACCCGCCGTATTCACTCAGCNNGGCTGTATCCGCCGTATTCGCTGACCACCAAAGCTCGGCTGTCGCACCGATAGGAATGAAGCGGAACAATATAACGGTGAATGCTCTTAAAATCTCCTGCCCCACGGTCATGCCAGCCACTGGCGTGGTCAACAAAACGAGTCGGGTCAACAGACTTTACATGGTTCGCAATGTTCACGGCGTCAAACTGCCCCCAGCTTTCATTAAAGGGAACCCAACAGCAAATCGAAACCGAATTATAGAGATGACAGAGCATTTCATCAAGCTCCGTGCGGAACAACTCTTGTGCCTCCGGGTCATTTCGGCAATACCGCTTTTCGTTCTTATCGTTGAGTGTGCGTATACCGATATTCGGCAACACACCGGCGATAAACATATTGACCTTGCATCCGTTTGGCATATCCTGCCACACTAACATACCGATTCGGTCGCAGTGATAATACCAGCGAAGCGG
>DNXM01000194.1:4388-8426 GCA_003505905.1 Oscillospiraceae bacterium | reverse complement strand
CCTTGATGTGCTTACGAAGCATATTATACCCGAGGTCGTGCATCTTTTGAATATCATAGATGAGCGCATCGTCGCACGGTACCGTCAATCCGCCGTCCGGCCAATAGCCTTGGTCAAGCAAGCCTTTTTGAAAGTACGGTTTGTTATTCAGGCAGAGCCTTGTGTAACCTTTTCGGTCGGTAACCGTGCTGAATTTTCTCATGCCAAAATAGGAAGACACCGTGTCAACCGTTTGTTCACCATCTGTGAGCTGAACCGTTAAATCGTAAAGGAACGGCTCCTCGGGTGACCAGAGCTTTGCGTTCGGAATTAAAACATCTTCACCGCTGTTTATTACCGACTCGGCAATGGCTTTTTCACCGTCGAAAACGGTAACTTTTAATTGATACGCTCCGTTTTGCGTAGCTTCGATTTTCAAAACGGAACGGTCGATATCAGGCGTCAATCGCAACGAAGAAATGTATGTTTCGGGCACAACCTCAAGCCAAACCGTTTGCCAAATGCCGGAGGTCGCCGTGTACCAAAAGCCAACCGTGTTCTGCACTTGCTTGCCACGGGGCTGACCGCCCTTATCGGTCGGGTCGACAACACGAACGGTCAATTCGTTTTCTTCTTTCAATGACTCGGTAATATCAAAGGTAAACGGGCAGTATCCGCCCGTATGCGTGCCGACGGAAATTCCATTGACCCAAACCTCACACTTCCAATCAACCGCACCGAAATGAAGCAAAACACGCTTGTTTTCGGTGTTTTCGGCAACACGAAATGTTCTTTGATACCAAAGAGCTTGATTTTCGTCCAAAGACTTTTCCACACCGGATAGCTCCGTCTCAACGGAAAATGGAACCAGTATTTTTCCTTGACTTTCCCCCATTCCTTCGGCGTTGCGTGATGTGATGGCGTAATCATATGAGCCGTTCAGACATTGATAGCTCTTACGCACCATCTGCGGACGAGGATAGTCGTTCAGCGGACAGTTTTTGTCTATTTTGTCTGCCCATTTGGTTCTGATTGCATTCATCGAATTCTTTCTCCTGTTCTCCGGTTGTCAGCGCAATTGCTGAATTGCAGCTTCCTTGAGTAAATATTTTTGCATAACCGTAAAATCATTTTGCTCAATCTGACCGTTTCCGTCAATATCGGCAGCAAAAACAGCGGCGACACCGAGATCCGAAGTGGAAATCGTTTCGGACAAAATCAAGTTGAGCAAAAAAGCATCCATATCATCAACCGCACCGTTGTTATCCAAATCGCCGAAAATTACGACCGTAACAAAATCATCGTAAATACCCGGCTGTGAATACTGCTGAATCAGCAAACCGCTTGTCACAGCGGTGCTCGTATCCGTGATTTCACTGCCGTATTCATCGGTGATAGCAATGTTTTTGTTTGCAATCTGACTGCGAAGCTGTTCCACTGTTATCGGCGCATTCGGGTTCAAGCCTGTCAAAATACACTCGTTATCAATCTTCAAAATCTTCAGCCCGGAATTTGGAAGCAATGTAATCAATGAGCCTTGCTCAAAAACAGCGTAAACCGTTATGTTTTCCGTAACGGCATCAAGGGATTTATCCCAACGAAGGAATTCAAAGCCGTCAACCGTCGGATTTTGCGGAATGACAACAGGCGCTTGCCCATTCTTTGCACCCGAAAAATAATATTCCTCGTTGAATGAAACAAACCGAACCGTGTGTCGAATGGCGTCGGCTTCATCAAACGCAAGAACCGGTCCGTATGTTCCCTGCGTCCAAATCAAATCCGCTCCGTTTCGATTGAGATAATATGCGGTAACGCCGCTCAAGAACCAATAATCCTCTTGCGGTGTGCCGACTTGAGTGCCCGAATTACAGTTGCTGTAATAGCAGTTCACCGATTCCTCAACGCCCTGCTCTTCGCCGATAAACCCGCCGAATTTGCTTTGGGCGGAAGCAAGACCGCTTGCATAGCAACTTGAAACAATGCCGTAATTACTGCCGATAAAGCCACCGACAGCACTTTCTCCAACAACAGAGCAGGTGCTTCCGCAGCATTCAATTGCGGCAAAATTACTGCCGACCAAGCCGCCGATTTCCTCGGCATTTTGTGACACGGAAGACACAGCGGTAACGCACCCGTTGCTAAAGCAATTGCAGGCGCTGCCGCTCTCTATTATGCCGACCAAGCCGCCGACACAGAAAACACCGTTAACCGTTGCCGATGCCGTACTGTCCATCACATCACCGATTAAATCGCCGATTAAACCGCCGACTTTGATATTTCCGTTCACCGATACATTCTCCGCTTGAAACGAGGAACAATAACAGTCTTTTCCGTAACCAACCAAGCCTCCTACAAAATCAACACCTTTTACGCTGCTGTCCTTTAAGCAAATGTTCAGCAAAACCGCACCGTCGGCATAACCGAATAAGCCGACATAATTGCCGCTTGACTGAATATGAACAGCGGCGATTGTGTGATTGTCGCCGTCATACAGTCCGACGAACGGAGTGTCGGCAGTGCCAATCGGGCTGAAGTTATCGGCACTTGCGGGATGTGAAAGCGAAATATCATTTGTCTGCAACAGACAGGCATCGGAAAACATACTTTCCAAATTGACAAAGTCTGCAAGCATCCGCAAATCATGCTCATTCCGAATCAAATACGGGCTTTCCGCTGTTCCCTCACCGCAAAAGCTCGGCACAAAGGCAGGTGTCGCATCATCGGCAAAAATCGGATAGCCGTCACCATATGCCCAACAGCCTTGCCCACAGGAGCGATTCATATCATACGCCAGCCAGCCACTGCAAAACCGTGCTTCGGAAATCGGCTCACCGCACGTTGAAAGCTTTAATTTTTCTTGGACATAATAGGTTTCCGTTGCCGTTTTTTCGGTTGCCTGCACGACATAGGCATTGTTGTTCGGTGCGTAAACATAGCCGAAGGAATGACATTGATAGAACGAAACATTCGGTGCTTCGACCGAAAAACCGCCTGCACTCGTTTTGGCGCTCACCGTCCCGGCATTGTAGCAGAATCGGAACGAACACAACCCCGAGGATGTAACGGTGGTAAGGAAGCCCGAAGCAATGCCCGTGGTTGTGATAACATCGCCCTCGTTACAGCAATGCGTCAAAGTGCACGGTGCGGCGACGGACGCAATACCGCCGACGGAAATATCGGCGAGAACATCGCCGTAGTTTCGGCAATCCGTATAATCGGCATTGAGCTTTGCACCGATACCGCCGGCATAAGTCTTTGAGGTAACAGCACCGCGGTTGACACATCCGCTCATCAAACAGCCGCTTTGCGTGCCGACGCCGACAATGCCGCCGGCGCAATCATAAGCGTATACGGCACCGTTGTTTTGACAGTTTAAAACCGTCGTATCCGATGCGTCAATCAATCCGACAACGCCGCCGCCGTTGTTTCCGCCAATCGGAGCGGCAGAAGCATCACTTGTATACTGTTCAACCGTTACGGTGCCGTTGTTCGTGCAGTTTGCTACAAGATTTGAGGTAGACCCGGCAATACCGCCGATGTTCAAAATGCCGTTGCAATTTGCAAAACCCGTACAATTTTGAATGACACCCTCATTCTTTCCGACAACACTGCCGATGTAGCTGTATCCGTCAAAAAACGAATTTGAAACCGACAGATTCTTGATTTGAGCAGTAGATGCCGTGATACCGAATATACCCAAATACGACGCATTCGCATCCATCGCATCGTATGAAACATAAAAACCGCTTAATGTGTGACCGTTTCCGTCAAATGTTCCGCCGTAAAAGCGAACATAATCATCATCGCTTGCCAAATAATCATAGCCGCCGATTGGCTTCCAAATTTCGGCATCCGTTGCGAAAACGGTATCGTCACCGACTTTCACATATTTTCCGCTGTTCATAGAAATATCAGCCGTCAGTTTTCCGTTCAGATTTGTATTGCCGAACCGAACCTCTTTACCAAACCAAATCAGTTGAGAAAGAGAAGAAATCAAATAAGTGCCATCGGTATCCTTCGGTGCTTCATATCGGGCATAAACCGTTTTATAATCGGTAT
>DNXM01000194.1:2596-4358 GCA_003505905.1 Oscillospiraceae bacterium | reverse complement strand
GACCGTCTTTGTTATACCAACCTCGGAAGGTTGTTCCGCTCGGTGTCGAAGGGTCGGTAGGCTGTGAAACGGGATAACCGTGGTTGACATTGACGGTCGTAAGAACCGTTCCGTCTGTTTCGCAGAAGGTCACATCATAATTATCACGAATCATACCGCTCACGGTAATAGTCTGATCCTCGGTAATATTTTCAATGGTGTAAATAATGCCGTACATCGGTTCATCCAATTCGACACCGTTTGCATAAACAACGGGATTGGATTTTTCACGGTAAAGCTCCGCTGTATCAAAGGAAAACAAGAATTTTCCACCGTGCTCCACCTCATCGGCAGAATATCCCAACAGCGGTCGAATGACAAAAGCCTCGTCGGTCGGAATCGTGATTTTATAGGTGTTCAAGGTCGGGTCATCCACCGTGATGACAAGGTTGCTTGAAACATCGTCAATGGTGTACAATCCGTGTCGAAGAGCAACACGGACGCCGTTGCAGCGCACAATCAGCTCCGACTGGGAATATGCCGGGTCAACATCAATGGTAAAGGAATAATCGTCGCCGTAATAGACAACATCGCTGTCATTCACAGGTCGTACCGTGTAATACGGCGAAGTCGGCAGTGACACATAATATCGACTCGCTATTTCGCCGGTAAAAAGATAACCGTTTGCACTCTTTGCCGATTCATTGCTCGACAGGAAGTTGATATTATCGCCCAAAGCCCGAACGCTGAAGTAGTATAAGCCGTAGGTTGTAAACAATTTATCAAAATTACAGCTCAAACCATCCGTAACGGTGACGGTTTCCATCAAGCTGTTCACATGGGTGTTTTGGTTGTAGTAGTACAGCTTCACTTCGTATCCGATTGCGTTTTCGACTTTTGTCCAACGACCGACCGGGTTGCTGTCACTATCGGAAAACACCGTTTCATCCCAATAAATGCGTCTTGGTACATTCAGCTTCGGAATTCCCGAAAAGGAAGCGTGAAAATATGTTTCATTGTTGTAGGTCGTAATGGCGCTGCCGGGTGCCGAATCGCCTGCGGTTACAACACCATTTGCACTCCACTCGACATAATTTTCTTGATTCGACATAAAAATGGCACTGCTGCTCGCCGTGATTTCAACATCGGTATCACCGCCTTGAAGCAGGACATTCCCCCGGGATGTAAAAAAGCCGTTTGTGCCTCGCAAATTCACCGTACCGCCGACAACCTCAACGCCCTCGGATGCCATGACGGCTTTTCGGTTGGCTTCGATAATAACCGAACCCGTTGTATCAACCGTAAAACCCTGAATTGCCATAATTCCGGCGTTGCCATCCAAACATAAGGATGCGGATTCCGTAACGGAAACACTGTAATCGGTTGAAATGCAGTAGGAATCGGGTGAATAAATCGTCAACCGTCCCGTTCCCGTGAAAATGATATGACCAACCACCAAAAGCGGCGTATCTCGATCAAGACGGATGTAGTTATCACCAATGAGGTTGACGGTTAAATAACCGCCGTACGGGCAGGCGAATATTCTGCCCTTCGGTGAAGATGCCGTTCCGAAATTTTTGAGCGTAAGCGTATCTTCACCGGCATCAAATTTCCAATTATACAGTTCAAGTGAGCCTGCATCCAGAACAACCCGATTGTATGTATTGTCATCAATAATAAGCTGTAACAATCCTTCGGAACGAGCTAAGGGAGCAGACGCAAGAACACAGCAAAAACACAACAGTAAACAAGCCACTCGCCAAAAAGCTTTTCGGTTCACTTT
>DNXM01000194.1:0-2566 GCA_003505905.1 Oscillospiraceae bacterium | reverse complement strand
AATCCCCTATTTATGGATACTTAAATTATAACTGATTTTTGCCCGTTTGTCACGAATGTTCCCCTTTTAATATGTAGAAAAATCGCTTCTCTGCTTGTATATTTTAGACAAATGTGGTTTAATAGACACAAGGAGATGATAAAAATGGTAACACATATCGTATTTTGGAATGTGCGTGACGATGAGAACAAGCAGGCAAACATGGAGCATATGCGTGAAATTTTAACCGCATTGGTCGGGCAAGTGGATGGCTTATTGAGTGCGCAGGTCGGTTTTAATTTTAACCCCAAGGGCTATGACTTGGCTCTGTTCAGCACCTTTACCGACCGTGCCGCACTGGAAGGCTATCAAATTCATCCGGCGCACCTGGAAGTCAAAAAATTCGTTCATTCGGTCATTACCGACCGCTGTGTGGTCGACTACGACTGAAATCATAACGGTTTTTTCATGTATTAGCGTTGAAATTGTTGCGAATATGTAAATTATTTGACATTTTGGCTCGTTCATGTGTAGTTTTTTACGCAATTTTTCGAATTCTCTTGCATTTTTGTTAAAAATTTGCTAATATTTTTGTGTATGACTACAAAATACGGAGGTATTACATGAACGAAACAATAACAAATCGCTTTCCGAAATCCTTGTTGTGCGTCCTAATGGTATGTATTATCCTGTTTTCGGGTTTTTCAACAACTGCTTCGGCGGCTGTGATTCCCGAAAAATCAGAAAATACGCATTCCCAAAAAAGCGATGTCACAATTCCGCTCGGCCGCATCAATTATAATGTCAGTCAGCAAACCATCACAGGGCCTTTTGATATCGGCGCCATTGCCGGCTTCAACAAAGATTGCAAGCAAAACATCTACTATGCCGCACAAAACTGCTGGCAGCGTAATTTCGGCTACTGTATGTTCTATGACAATGCAGCTCCCTACTTCAATATGCATTTCGATGCTCTTCGCTTCTACTTCACCTATGGCGGAAAAGATTGGCTTATTGAAGCGTGGAAAGGTCAGTACGGCATCACTACGGGCTGTGAGATTGGCATCTACTACAAAAATGAGGGCAGCAGCAAAAAAATCTACAGCTGTGTACCCGATAAAGACAAGTTGCCCATGTCCATAACCCTTTATCATGAAGGCAGCATGATGTTCTATCGTCCGATGGAAACAACTTGGTGGCAAACGGGTTTTGTTCTTTTCAAAACCTATCGTTCCAATGTGCTGGGCATGAAGTTCTCGGTTAACTTCAAGGATGCAGCCATGCTCAATGCTTTCAAGAAATCCATCACAAAGGATATGGATATTTCATACACAACAAGCGGAACAACCGTGAATGTGTGTTGGGATATCTAAACGGCTATTATAAAGGACGCCTCATTTGGGGCGTCCTTTTTTGTCATTTATTCAGAAGCGTCTGCGCATAATCTTCGCTGACTTTTAACAAGAAACCGTACATCGGCTTCATTTTTTTATAAATTCCCCGAATGTCTTCAATGAAATCGGGTTGTGCAAGCTGACGCACATCGGGAAACGAGTAAATAAAATAAAAACTTTTTGCATTGAAATACGGTGCGGCTTTTTCGCTCGGACAATTCGACTTCGGCTTTTTGTAGCTCTCACAATGAAAAACGGCACCGGCTGATTCCGCAGATTTTGCGGCTTTCAAAAACTCCGATTGATTCTCAACTAAATGTTTGCGAAAAATTGCCATCAACGCCGGCGGTGCATCGTATATGCCGACGCCGCCCGAATAGCAATTAGGCGAAACCTCAAACCACATACAAGGATAGTACGGAAGTGCGTGTTTATCCCGCATGAACATTGCCCACAGATTTTCACGATAAAGATGCTTATTCTTGGAAAAACGGGTATCCCGGCGAATACGGGAAACCATGCGAGTCGGCATTATCGGAATCTCCGGGTCGATGTCTGTGATGGTGTCGGATAACGCTTCAATCACCTGCCGAATCGGGATGGTAATTCCCTTTTTCAGCTTATCCTTGTTTCGCTCATAGAAATCCTTACTGTCACGAAATGCGTTTTCACTCATCAGCATGAGCGTTTCAACGGAAATCCCATCATATCGGTAGTTCATCATACCAACCCTCTTCTGACAATTTCCCGAGCGGCGAGTAAAACGCCTACTTTTCCGCTGTCGAAATTCATCGACCCCTGCATCCAAACGGCAAACGGCTCTCGCAGCGGTGCATCGGAGGACAATTCAATCGAAGAACCGCCCGTAAAAGCACCTGCCGACATGATAACCTGACTGTCATAGCCGGGCATATCCCACGGCTCGGGGATAACATTTGAGTCAATCGGAGCGCCCTTTTGCATCCCTTGACAAAACGCAATTAAGGTTTCGCTGTTTTTCAACTTCAGTGCTTGAATAATATCACAGCGCTTTTCGTCAAAGGTCGGCGTTGCTTCAAACCCGAATTCACGGAACAGAGCGGAAGCAAAAACAGCTGTTTTCAATGCTTCACCGACGATATGCGGCGCATTGAACAAGCCCATAAACATTCCCCTGCTCTGACCAAGCGAAGGACCGACCTCACGCCCCAAGC
>DNXM01000158.1:8581-8733 GCA_003505905.1 Oscillospiraceae bacterium | reverse complement strand
TGCCTGCAATCATCTTCCTGGTTGCCTGCGGTTTGTCCTTTGCAACCGGCACATCCTGGGGTACATTCGGCATCTTGATTCCGATTGTTACCAGCATCTTTAATCCGAGCTCGGAGCTGTACATCATCGGTATGTCGGCTTGCTTGGCAGGT
>DNXM01000158.1:966-8513 GCA_003505905.1 Oscillospiraceae bacterium | reverse complement strand
TCATGTCCTCCGCCGGCGCACAGTGTGACCATGTCAGCCATGTGTCCACACAGTTGCCTTATTCGCTCACCGTTGCGGGCATTTCGTTTGTCGGTTATTTGCTTGTTGCCATTCCTGTCATGCAAAAGCCGTACATCCTCACTCCTCTCATGGCGGTTGTGACCGTGGGTACGCTTGTTGTTATCAAGGTGCTTTCCTCCAAGAAAAAATCCGCATAATCCAATCAACGCTTTTTCGCCCTGTTTGTCGGTTCCGGCAGACAGGGCTTTTTCATGTGTGCCGTGATTTCCTTTCGCAAAAACAGCAGTGCGCACAGGTTCGGCAGCGCCATGAGTGCGTTGAACAGGTCGGCTGTTGCCCAAACCGTGTCGGCTTTGATGCAAGCACCGAGAACGATGCAGACCGAATAAATCAGCCGATAGGGCAGAATTGCTTTTTTGCCGAAGCAGTACAACACACCTTTTTCACCGTAACACGCCCAGCCGATGACCGTTGCAAAGGCAAAAACCGCCATGGTGACGCCGACAAAAATCCCGGCGAAATTCCCGAACACGCCCGAAAAGGCAAGCACCGTCATGCCTGTCGGTGTTTTTGCATTTTGAAAGGCGTTCGAGCTTAAAAACACAAGCGCCGTGACCGTGCACATCACCACCGTGTCAATGAACACCTCCACACTGCCCCAAAGCCCTTGCCGAAAAGGGGAATCGGTTGCGGCGGAAGCATGAATGAGCGGCGAAGAGCCAAGTCCTGCTTCGTTGGAAAATACACCACGGGAAATGCCGATGCGAATTGCTTCGGAAAGCGCATAACCTGCGGTACCCGAGCCGAAACTGCGCAGCGAAAAAGCCTGTGAAAGAATCAAACGAATGCTCGGCAACAGGTTGGAACGGAACTTGATCAGCACCGCACCGCAAGCTGACAAAAAAACAAGGCACAACAGCGGAATCAGTTTTTCCGTCAGGGCAGTGATGCGTTTCATGCCGCCGAAAATCACCAAGCCGCCGAGCAGTGCAAAACCTAATCCGCACAGCAGGGGTGAAGCTCGAAGCTGTTCCCGAAACAAACCCACGGCGGAATTGACCTGCGCCATATTGCCCATGCCGAGCGATACTGCTATGCAGCTCAAGCCGAAGAAAAAGGCGATTTTTCGGCTGCCGAAAGCGGCTTCAATGTACGAAACGGAGCCGCCTGACCATTCGCCGTTTTTTTGCATTTTTCGGTAAAGAATGCCCAAAATATTTTCGGCACAGCTCGTCGCCATGCCGAGCAAAGCAGAGAGAAGCATCCAAAAAATGCTGCCTGCTCCGCCGAGCAACAGCGCACTTGCCACGCCGATGATGTTGCCCGTGCCCATGCACGCCGCCAATGAGCAGCTCAACGCACGGAACGGCGAAATGCCGTTTGCATCCTCTTGAAACATTTGCCCGAAGGTGGCTTTCAAAACCCGCAACGGATGTCGAAATATAAAGAAGCGAGAGCAAACGGTAAAATATGTTCCCGTGAACAGAAACAAACCGAGAAAGAGCGGATTCCATAATAATGCTTGCAAAAATGCAGTCAAATCGAGTTCCCTCCAACATTTTTTCGCTTATTTATAAAATTTGCTTTTTATTTTCAATAGAATGTATTATAATAACTTCGATTATATTCACTTCCACGGAGGAATCGGTTATGCGTGCAAAAATCTATACGGTTGCAACCTCACATCTTGATACATCTTGGAATTGGGATTTTGAAACGACTCTGCGTGAGCATCTCCCCAAAACCATGAAAGATAACTTTGCTTTGTTCAAGCGCTTCCCCGAATACCGTTTCAGCTTTGAGGGAAGCTACCGCTATGAACTGATGGAGGAATACTATCCGACCGAGTTTGAAACGCTGAAAGAGTATGCGGCGCAGGGCAGATGGCTGGTATCCGGCAGCTGCTTTGAAAACGGCGATGTCAATGCACCGTCACCCGAGGCACTCTTCCGCAACATCACCTACGGTAACGGCTATTTCCGCAAAACCTTCGGGCAGGAGAGTGTCGATATCTATTTGCCCGATTGCTTCGGCTTCGGTTGGGCGTTGCCCAGTGTTGCGGCGCATTGTGGTTTGCGTGGCTTTACCACGCAAAAGCTGATGTGGAGCTCTGCCTACGGCATTCCGTTTGACTTGGGTCGTTGGTACGGCGTTGACGGAAAGTGGATTTATGCCTCACTGGATGCCAAGGATTATACGCTTGTGCTCAAATCCGTGCGTGAAAACCCGGCTGTGCGCAAAAAAGTGCATGACAACATGAAACGCTACGATTTGCCGTTTGCCGAAATCCTGCACGGTGTCGGCGATTGCGGCGGTGCGCCGAAGGTTGATTCGGTGCTCAATGCCTGCATTGAAGAGCGACAGAATAAGTACAGCAAAGAGGATGTCTATTGCGCCTCAACGGATCGGATTTTCCGTGATATGGACGCTGAATTGACTCCCGAACAGTTAGAAAAGATGCCGAAGTGGAAGAATGAGCTTGTATTCACCGACCATGCTGTCGGCAGTTATACCTCCCGCACACAGGGCAAACGCTTCAACCGCCGTTGTGAATTGCTGGCGGATGCCGCCGAGCGTGCAAGTGTCGGAGCGATGCAGTTGGGTGCGGATTATCCGCAGGAGATGCTCGATGAGGCGTGGAAACGCACCATTGCTCATCAGTTCCATGACGATATTACGGGTACATCAATGAATGTATGCTACAAGCGGAATTGGAACGATTATTGTCTGGCACTCAATCGGTTTGCCGAGGAATACCGTGCGTCCGCTTCGCATATTGTCCGTGCGATTGATACCTCCTTTGCCGAGGGTACCCCCGTGGTGGTGTTCAACCCTGTGCAAAATACGGCGGAGCGTGTCGGCAGTGTCAGTGCTTCGCTGAAAATCGGCAAAAAGCCGTTTGCCCGTGTGTTTGATGCCAAGGGCAACGAAGTGCCGTCCCAGGTGAAACGCAGCGGTGGCAAATTGACGGTTACCTTCACCGCTGCCGTTCCGTCTGTCGGCTATGCGGTTTATGATATTCGCCCGAGCGACACTGTGTCCACTGTGAACGGAACACTCAAGGTGACCGAGCGGATGCTCGAAAACGAAAATTTGGTGGTTCGTTTTAATTCACAGGGCGATATTTGTTCGATTTTGGATAAAAAGACCGGCAGGGAAGCGTTGAGCGCACCAATCAAAATGGATTTGTTTGCCTATGACGGCAGCTTAGCTTGGCCTGCTTGGGAGTTGAATTATAAGGAAGTCATGGCAGAGCCTGTTTGCAGCGCCGCACAGCCGAAGTTTGTTTTGGAGGATTACGGTCAGTCCCGTGTTTCAATCAAAACAATCCGCACCGCAAGAGGCAGTACCTTCACGCAAACGGTTTCGCTTGATGCGGGTGCCGAGCGTGTGGATGTTCAAAATGAGGTGGAGTGGCGCAGTCCCCGTACGCTGTTGAAGGCTTCGTTCCCGCTGGCTTCCTCTAATCCGATTGCAACATTTGATTTGGGGCTCGGTGCGATTGAACGCAACAACGACACACGCCGTTTGTATGAGTTCCCGGCGCAAATGTGGGCGGATTTGACAAAAGAAGACAAATCCTTCGGTGTCAGCGTGTTCAGCGACAGTCGTGTCGGTTGGGATAAACCGAACGATTCGACTTTGCGCTTGACCTGCGTTCATACACCCCGCAATCCCTACAAAGAAGAAAGCAAAATGAATTTCCTTGACTTGGGGCTGAACCGTTTCGGTTTCTCGATTTATCCGCACGAGGGCGATTGGAAGGATTCCGACACGCAGCGGCAAGCCAATGAGTTCAATCAGCCCATGACTGTTTTTGTAACGGACTGCCACAGCGGTGTGCTGAACGAAAAAGCTTCTCTTATGTCGGTCAGCGACCGTTCCGTACAGGTTCGCTGCATCAAAAAAGCACAGGACAGCGACAAAATCATCGTCCGTGTCAATGAGGGAACGCAAAAAGAGTGTAAAGCTGTTAAACTTTACTTTGCAAACGGAATCGAATCTGCCGAGGAAACCACGGGAGATGAACGCTATTTGGCGGACGCTGTCGTTGAAGACGGTGCGTTGGTGTTTGATTTAGCTCCCTTTGCCGTTCGCACCTTTGCCATTACCCCGAAAAAAGCGGAAATCACCGTTGCGAAGCCCGTTTATTCGGCGGTTGAATTGCCGAAAAACCTCGCTGTATCAAGCTCAGACGAGCATCGTGCCGACGGCGTGATGGACGGATGCAGCTTGTCGGAGCGGTTGATTCCCGAGCATTTGGTTTGCGGCGGCGTGCCGTTCGATTTAGCAAAAAACGGCGTGAATGCCGTTCGTTGTAACGGTCAAACCGTTGCGGTCGATGCCAATGCAGACGGAATCTATCTTTTGGCGGCATCTGCCAAAAATGACAAGCAAGTATACTTTACGGTTGGCGAGGAGTTGTTTGCCTGCAATATTCTTTCCGCTCGGGAAAATTTCGGTGCATGGGATCTCTATGCGTTGGGTGAAACGGGCTATATCAAGAAAGAAACGCTCGGTTTGATGATGACCCATGTGCACAAAGCGAGCGGCGATGCTTACGGAGCGATTGCCTGTTTCTATAAGTATTTCATTCCGACCGCAGGTGCAACGCAAATCACTTTGCCGAACGATGAGGATATTATTATTCTTTCCGCAACGGCGGTCAAGGGCAAGACAGAATGTCAAACGGCTTGCGCATTATACGATGAGTTGGATAAGCGTGAGTTTGATTTTTTGTATGACCCGAAAGAGGAGGAATACTCCAAGCTTAACCGTTTTGAAAAAATGCTCGGCGAGTTCCGCTTTCAAAAGGAGTTCAAACTCAACCGCATGGATTTTGATTTGAATTTGAATCGTTACCGCAAGCCGGGAGAACGGGAATAACAGATAATCCGCTTAATTTGGTTCAAAATATTTACAACAGTTGCAAATTTTGTTATGATTAAATGTAACCCAGACAAAGAAAGGGAAGAGAAACATTGGAAAAGTACTTTTCACCCGAAAAAGAGTGTGCATCCAAAGAGCAAATTCGTGCTTGGCAGGATGAACGCTTGGTTAAAACCGTTAACCATGTTTACAAAAATGTGGAATACTACCGCAGCCTGATGAAAGAAAAGGGCGTTGAGCCGGGCGATATCCGAGGCGTTGCGGATTTGCATAAGCTTCCGTTTTTGACAAAGGATGATTTGCGTGAAACCTATCCCGCAGGTCTTTTGGCGGTGCCGATGCATGACGCCGTCCGTATTCATTCCACCAGCGGAACAACCGGTAAGCGTGTCGTTGCGTTTTACACACAGCACGATATTGATATGTGGGATGAATGCTGTGCCCGTGCGCTTGTTGCGGCGGGATGCACAAAGGATGATGTGGTGCAAATCAGCTACGGCTACGGCTTGTTCACGGGTGGTGCCGGCTTGAACGGCGGCTCGCACAAGCTCGGCTCGCTCACCATGCCCATGTCCTCGGGCAGTACCGACCGTCAGATTCAGTTTATGTTTGATATGGGTGCAACCGTGCTGTGCTGCACACCGTCATATGCGGCTTATTTGGCGGAAACCATCGAAGAGCGTGGCTTGCAGGATAAATTGAAGCTGAAAGCGGGCATTTTCGGTGCCGAGGCGTGGACAAAGGAAATGCGCAGCGATATTGAAAAGAAGCTCGGCATCAAGGCATACGACATTTACGGCTTGACCGAAATTTCGGGTCCCGGTGTCGCTTACGAATGCTCTGCCCAAACGGGTATGCACATTAACGAAGACAATTTCATTGCCGAAATCATCAACCCCAAAACGGGTGAGGTGCTCAAGGACGGCGAAAAGGGCGAATTGGTTTTCACCAGCATCACAAAGGAAGCGTTCCCCTTGCTGCGCTATCGTACCAAGGATATTTGTGTTATCACCAACGAAACCTGCTCCTGCGGACGCACCTTCCGCAAGATGTCCAAGCCGATGGGTCGAAGCGACGATATGCTTATCGTCAAGGGCGTCAATGTTTTTCCATCTCAGATTGAATCGGTTTTGATTAACAAAGGCTATCCGGCGAACTATCAAATCATTGTCAGCCGTGAGCACAACAGCGATATTCTTGAAGTGAATGTGGAAATGACCCCCGAAATGTTCTCCGATTCGCTCAGTGCCATTTCCGTTAAGGAGAAGGAATTGATTGAGGCAATGAAGGCCATGATCGGCATTTATGCCAAGGTGCGTTTGGTTGCCCCGAAAACGATTGAACGCAGTGAGGGCAAAGCCGTTCGCATTCTTGATAAACGCAACCTGTATTGATTCAGCTTGATGCAAGGAGGCTATGAAAATGACTGTCAATCAAATTTCGGCTTTTGTCGAAAACACCCCCGGTTCACTTGAAAGGTTCACGGAAGTGCTCAACCGCAACCAAATTGATATGCGTGCGCTTTCCGTGGCGGAAACCGAAACCTTCGGCGTTGTTCGTGTGATTGTCAACGACTCCTACAAAGCGGCTTGTGTGCTGAAGGAGGAAAACTATATTCTCTCCGTGACGGCGGTGCTTGCCGTTGAATTGCCGGACACACCCGGCGGACTGTATCAGATACTCCGCACACTTCGGGAAGCCGACATCAATGTGGAATATATGTACGCTTTTACGGCTCGCCGAAAAGATGTTGCCTACATGATTTTTCGTGTAACGGATAACGAAAAGGCGATTGAGGCGTTGAACAGCCGAGGAATTCGTTTGCTCACACAGAATGAGCTGGAAGCAATGTGAGGAGCGGATTTATGGCAAAGCAAATTGTAATTGCCTCGGGAAAGGGCGGCGTCGGCAAGTCATCGGTTTCGGCAGGGCTTGCCATGGCGCTGAAGCAAAGCGGCTTGCGTGTTCTGCTGGTTGACTGCGATATCGGACTGCGCAGTTTGGATTTGATTCTCGGTGCGGGCGCAGATATGCTGTTCCATTGGGGCGATGTCATTCAAAAACGCTGTAAAGCCTCACAGGCGGTTACCGAAACGGCGGCAGGACTGCCGCTGCTGTGTGCGCCGAGCGATTTCGAGGCAGCGTATACCCCCGAAGCCATGCGGAATTTGATGCAGAGCTATGAAAGCTCATACGATTTCATTCTTTTTGATTCGCCTGCGGGAATCGGGCTCGGATTAGAGCTTGCCGCGGCTTCGACCGATTTCGGAATCCTCGTGGCAACGCCCGATGAGGTGTGTGTCCGAAGCGGACAAATTGCGGCGGATGTCTTGGCACGCATGGGCGTGAAGGACAGCCGTTTAATAATCAACCGCTTTGATTCCAAGTCCGTTTCCAAAGGAAAACTGCTGAATATTGACGAAGTCATTGATTTGACGCATTTGCGTTTGCTCGGCGTGGTTCCCATGGATCCCTCCGTGTCCTTCGGCATGAGCCGGGGAAGAAAAATGGAGGAGAAGACCAAGGCGATGCGGGCGTTTGAGCGCATTGCGGGTCGGCTTAACGGAAAACATATTTTGCTGGAAATTGACTGACTTGTTTCTTTTGATATATTTCTGAAAAAATATTTGACTTAT
>DNXM01000158.1:0-940 GCA_003505905.1 Oscillospiraceae bacterium | reverse complement strand
TGATAAAATAACAGTTGACGATGAGGTCGTGTACCTTGTCGGATTTTGCCGATTTTACGGTAAACCGTAAACTTACTATTCACCGATGTTGTTGCACCGTAACAGAAAGGGAAAATTATGAATATCGCCTTAATCGCACATGACGCAAAAAAAGAGCTGATTACCCAGTTTTGCATTGCATACTGCGGCATTCTCAGCCGTCATTCGCTTTGCGCAACAGGCACAACGGGAAAAATGGTCAGCGAGGCAACGGGCTTGCAAATTCAAAGCTTCTTGAGCGGCTCGCAGGGCGGCGATCAGCAGATTGCCGCGCGAATTGCCTGCAATGAAATTGATTTGCTCCTTTTGTTTCGTGATCCGCTCAGCCCCAAACCGCATGAGCCGAATGAGGCGACACTGCTGCGCCTCTGTGATGTTCACAACATCCCGGTAGCCACCAATATTGCAACGGCGGAGGCAATTATTCACAGCCTTGAGCGTGGCGATTTGGATTGGCGTGATATTGTTAACCCCAAATAAAATTCCTGCATCTTTGGGCGGACAGGTGTTGTCCGCCTATCTGTTTGTCAGGCTAAACCCGAAAGGAACAGACCTATGGCATTAGTAACCAAAGCAATTAAGGGCACGCAGGATTTACTGCCGTGCGACAGTTACAAAAATCAGTATGTTGAGCGCAGTATGCTTGATATTGCCTCGAAGTTCGGCTTTAAGGAGATTCGCACTCCCGTTTTCGAGCATACGGAGCTGTTCAGTCGCGGCGTCGGCGACACCACCGATGTGGTGCAAAAAGAGATGTATACCTTTGACGATAAAGGCGGTCGTTCCATTACGCTTCGCCCCGAGGGTACGGCAGGCGCTATGCGTGCCTTTTTAGAGCACGGCTTGTTCAATGAGCCGTTGCCGTTGAAGGTCAGCTATTTGACCTCCTGTTATCGCTACG
>DNXM01000138.1:12082-13179 GCA_003505905.1 Oscillospiraceae bacterium | reverse complement strand
ATCTCGTTTGGCGTTAGGAGGGGCGAGATTTTCGGGCTTCTGGGCGCAAACGGCGCGGGCAAGACGACGACGTTGCGCCTGCTCTGTGGCCTTGTTCGATCGACGAGCGGTGAGATAGCCCTTGACGGGCAGGATGTCTCAAGCGAAGCGTACCGTGATGTACTCGGGTATCTGCCGCAGGATTTCGGCTACTATCCCGACTTTACCGGCCGCGACTTCCTGCGTTATTTGGCGGCACTCAAAGACATCGACAACCAGACCGTCGAGGCGCGTATTGCCGACCTGCTTGAGCGCGTCAATCTCACCGAGGCGGCAGGGAAAAAGGTCAAAACCTATTCGGGCGGTATGCGCCGGCGCCTCGGTATCGCGCAGGCGCTTCTCGGTGAGCCGTGCTTTCTCGTTCTCGATGAGCCAACGGCGGGGCTCGATCCCAAGGAGCGCGCCCATTTCCGCAACATGATCGCCAATCTCGGTAAAGACCGCATTGTCCTGCTCTCCACGCACATTGTCTCCGACATCGAGAAGATCGCCGACCGCATTCTCATTATGAAAGACGGCAGCATCATTTTCGATGGCACAGAAGCCAACATCGGCGGAGACCTCGAGGCGTTCTATCTCAAACAGTTCGGAGGCGAGCAGGCGTGAGCAGGACACTCTATCGTTTTGAACTCAAAAAGCTTCTGCAGCGGCGCACTTACTGGCTTGCGCTTGCAGTTATGGTGCTTGTGGTGCTGACCAACGAGCTGTTCCCTGTCTTTACAGGCAATTACGCGGCAAATCAGGTGCGCGACCACGCGCTCTCGGGCACGGTGCTTGATGATGCTTTCCTTAACGGGATCAAGTCCGCTGAAAACCCGCGCTCCTACGGCCCACTATACGATTTTACCGTTATGGCAGCACAGCAACAGGACATTTCCTCGCTCGATGCCGATACGATGTACGCAAAGCGCCTTGCTGTGATTGACGATGAGATGACAAAAAGCAAAATCAACGATGGTGAAAAACAATACTGGCGCACAAAGGATGCACAAGTAGCCGCACCGTATACCTATACCTATGACGATGCGTATACGGCGTTTTTCGATTCCGTCTATTTC
>DNXM01000138.1:5821-11978 GCA_003505905.1 Oscillospiraceae bacterium | reverse complement strand
CGCGTGAAGCTGTTTGCGGGTATCACCGTCAGCGTCCTTTCGGCACTCATCCTGCTTACCGCTGAGATGGTGACCGCCTTTGCCCTCTATGGCTTTGACGGCTATGCCGCGACATTTCAGGTATTTCTGCCCGCGACTATGTTTTCCCTGACCATTGGGCAGGCGAGCATCATTTTGATGCTCCTGCTTCTTGCGGTGAGCGCGTTTCTCAGTGTGCTTGCTATGTGTCTTTCGCAGCTTACGCGCAATCGCAGCGCCGCGTCGTCACTGATGATCGTTGTAATGTTTCTCTCGATGATTACCCCGCCGTCCTCGCTGCGCGTCATCTCGCTGCTTTGGGGTATGATGCCGGGTGCATTTTGCGGCGCGTGGGCGTTTTATGACTATCACCTCATCGGCATCGGCGGGCATTATCTCAATTGCCTGCAATACACTCCGCTTTGCTATTTGCTCCTCGGCGGTGCACTTGCATATCTGACAGGCCGTGCCTACGCCAAAAGCGAAATTCAAAATAAAGGGTAAACCGAGAGGTCACCTGCTTGCAGGTGACCTCTTTTTCTTGCAAAAAATGTAAAATAGGGCTACCTTTTTGCTCTTGAGCGTGATATACTATAATATCCAATTCTACGGGGCATTATCGAAAGGTGGCGGTACCATGAAAGTGTTCAAAATGCTGATTGCGGTGCTGACATTGCTGGCTGTTTTAACAGGCTGCAGCTTTAGCCCCTTTGCCGCCTCCGGAGAAGAACTTTACCGCCTGCCCAAGCTGCCGACGGAGTATGAGTCTCTCGAAGCACAGCTTGATGATCTCATTAAAGACGGTGCCGAACATGTATCGCCGACCTCGGGCAGCAATCTGCAGAGCGTGCAGATGGTGGATCTTGACAGTGATGGCGTGGAGGAAGCGGTGGCATTCCTGCGCAAGAATGACGATGAAAAGCCAATGAAAATTTACATCTTCCGTGCGCAGGAGGGAGGGTACGCCCTTGCTTATCTAATGGAGGGGACATCAACCTCAATTTACAGTATTTCTTATGTCGATTTGAATGGCGACGGCATCAAGGAGCTTTTGACGGGCCTTCGCAGCAGCCTTGATGTGCAGACACTCACGGTCTTTTCCCTTGCCGGAAGTGAGCCGCGCACGGTGCTGACGACGGGCTATTCCCGCTATCTTGCCTGTGACCTGAACGGCAGCGGCGCACAGGATCTGATTGTCATTCGCGGTGATGAGGAAAATGTCGCATATGCTGACCGCTATGCATGGCAAGACGACGAGCTTATCCTGCAATCGTCCGAAAACTGCGCGATTCCTGTGACAGAGGTTACCCGTCTCATGAGCGGTGCACTTTCCGGCGGGGAGAACGCTGTGTTTCTAAACGGCGAAGCGGAAGAGGGTTCCATCACAGAGATTTTTGCCATGCAGAAGGAAAAGTTCCTGCGCATTCACACGCTGCTTGCCCCGCAAAGCGAGCTGTACCCGAGTGACATCAACAATGACGGCATCACTGAAGTGCCGGAGAGCGTGGCGTTTCCGAGAAGCGATGAGCAGGGGGAAATCTTTTGCAAGACCGTCTGGCACAGCTATGATGCTTCGGGAAAAGACAGCGTGGTCTCTTGCAGCTTTTATAATGCGGCCGACGGATGGAGCCTGACGCTGCTGGAGTACTGGGGCGACGATATCGGCGTTGTCCGCAGCAGCGCGAGTGGTTATAATGCAATTTCTTTCTGCACGCTCGGCGACGGCACCGAGGATGACGGAACATTTCTGACCATTGCCCGCTTTACGGGAAACGAACGAAACTATCAGGTGATGCAGGGCGATTGGATACCGCTTTCGCAGCAGGTTGACACTATTTACGCTGCAAAAATCGGCGGCAAGATTGACGCGACCACCTTGCAGGAGAACTTCAGCCTGATTACCGCTGAGTGGACTACCGGAGAAAACTGAGGAGAAAAAGAAATGAAAAAAGTATTGGTACTGGAGGATGAAGCCAGCATTCGCGGCTTTATTGTCATCAATCTG
This sequence comes from Oscillospiraceae bacterium, assembly GCA_003505905.1. GTDB lineage: Bacteria > Bacillota > Clostridia > Oscillospirales > Acutalibacteraceae > UBA8612. Next base: position 9,955 of record DNXM01000138.1, on the reverse strand, counting down.
CAGCGTGCCGGTTACACCGTGGTGGAAGCGGAAAGTGGTGAGGAAGCGCTTGAAAAACTCGGCGAGCATGAGGATATTCGCGTGTGCCTGCTCGACATCATGCTGCCTGGAATGGACGGCTTTGAGGTTTGCCGCCGCATTCGCCTTTCAAACCCGCATATCGGCATCATCATGCTCACCGCCAAAACACAGGAGATGGATAAGATTACGGGCTTGATGATGGGTGCGGACGACTATGTGACCAAGCCGTTTTCACCCTCGGAGCTGATGGCGAGAGTCGATGCCATTTACCGCCGTGTTTCGCTGAACAAAACCTATGCGGAAAAGCCGCAGGAGAGCAGTTATATTTTGACGAGCGGCAGTTTTTCGCTGAATCTGCGCAACCGCACGCTCACCAAAAACGGTGTGCCGATTGAATTGACGCAGGTCGAATTCCAAATTATGGAATACTTCCTCTCCAATCAGGGGGCGGCTCTTGACCGAAACGATATTTTGACCCGTGTTTGGGGCGAAAACTATTTCGGTGAGGATAAAGTGGTGGATGTGAACATTCGCCGCTTGCGCATGAAGATTGAAGATATTCCTTCTAACCCCGTTCATCTGACAACGGTTTGGGGCATGGGCTATAAATGGGTTTCGTAACAGAAAGAAAACGGCAGGAAAGGCGGTGGATGAAGCATGAAAATTCAGGGGATGAACCGAAGGTGGTTCTTTTCCTCTTTTTGCGCATTTGCGGGGTTGATTATTGTTCTGTTCACCGGCATTTTTCTGTTTATTGTCGATTACCATTATGATTATGCTTACACGGTGATGAATGAGCGAGCCAACGATTTGGTCAGCAGCTATTTTTCACCTTATTTAGACGGAACGGATGAGAGCTTTATCGCAGGAGCGGTCAGCTTTATTGAGGACTTCTCCGATAAGAGCATGATGGAGGTTTGGGTGCTTGATAAAAACGGTCAGCCCGTTGTGTCCTCCTCCGGCTTTTTGATTGACCCGAAAACTGAAATGCCCGATTACACGCAGGCGATGAATTCCACCACCGAAAAGGGCAAGTGGACAGGGCGCAACCGAAACGGTGAAAAGGTGATGGCAATCACCATGCTGTTGCCGAACCGCAGCGGTGCGGTGCGCTATATCAGCTCAATGCAAAACATCAACCGTCAGCTGTTCGGCTTTGCAGGCATTATTCTGCTGTTTGTTGCGGTGATACTTTTTGCGGTGTGGGCACTCAATTACCGCTTTATCCGCATGGCGGTTTCTTCGGTGCGCCGCATCAACACAACGGCGACTTTGCTCGGTAAGGGCGATTGGTCGGCGAGGGTGGATTTGAAAGGAATGCACGATGAGATTAGTGAGCTTGGGCAGAGCTTTAACAACATGGCGGCGGAATTGGGGCAGGCGGAAAGCCTGAAGAACGATTTTATTTCCACGATTTCGCATGAGCTTCGCACGCCGTTGACCGCAATCAAAGGCTGGGGTGAAACCATCATTCAGTTGGCGGATACCGACCCCGAAACAACTTCAAAGGGCATGAGCGTTATTGTCGGCGAATCACAGCGATTGTCCGATATGGTTGAGGAGCTGCTCGACTTTTCACGGATGCAAAACGGTCAGATGCAGGTGAACATGACCAAGATGGATGTGCTTGCCGAGTTGGACGATGCGGTGTTCACGCTCAAAGACCGTATTCTGCGGGAAGGCTTGGAGCTGATTTACAATGTTCCGCATTATCCCATTCCCATGCAGGGTGACCCGGCGAGAATCCGTCAGGTTTTTGTGAACCTGATTGACAACGCCGTGAAATACAACGAACACGGCGGAAAGGTGATTATCTTGGCAGAAATGCGTGAAGAAAAGCTGGTCATCTTTTTTACCGATACGGGGTGCGGAATCGCTTCCGAAAACATTTCAAAGGTCAAAAATAAGTTCTTCCGTGCGAATTCTTCCGTTCACGGCACCGGCATCGGCTTGGCAGTGGCAGACGAAGTGATTCAAATTCACGGCGGAACGCTTGAGATAAACAGCGTGGTTGGCGACGGAACCACGGTTACGGTAACGCTCCCGGTTGACCCGGTGGAGCTTCCCGAATCGCCGTTGCCGGAAAGGACGGAAACAGATGAGTAACAAAGAAAAAATTCAGTATTCGGGTGTCGGCGGTGAAGCGCTGATTGAGGGCATCATGATGAAAGGCCCCAAGGGTGCATCTATGGCGTGTCGTATGCCCGACGGGAGCATTGATGTGACGGAAAAAGAATTCCACTCGGTGCTCGATAAACACCCCATTCTCAAAACGCCGTTAATCCGTGGTCCGATTGCGTTTGTGGAGCAGATGATTTTCGGCTACAAGTGCATGATGGAATCTGCCGAAAAAACAAGCTTTGATACCTCCGACCTCAACGAGGAGGAAATGTCCAAGCTTGACAAGTGGCTCAGTGACCATTTCGGTCCGAAAATGATGGCGGTTATCGGCGCCATTGCCATGGTGCTCGGCTTCGGCTTGGCATTTGTCATTTTCTTTTGGCTGCCGACCTTCTTAACCGATATGATTAACAAGTATTTGGCACATGACACGCTCACTCGTGTTCGTCCGCTGATTGAGGGCATTATGCGCATGATTATTTTCGTGGTCTATATGTGGGCGGTGTCGCAGATGAAAGACATCAAGCGTGTGTTCCAATATCACGGTGCGGAGCACAAGTCCATTTTCTGCCTTGAGCACGGTTTGCCGTTAACGGTGGAAAATGTTCGCAAACAGCTTCGCTTTCATCCTCGCTGCGGCACGAGCTTCATCTTCATTACCATTATTTTAAGCATTGTGGTTTCTTCGCTTGTGGTTGTGATTGCGCCGGGCGTGCGTGATATCCGCTTGCTGTGGATTGGCATTAAAATTTTGCTTTTGCCGTTGATTATGAGCTTGGGCTATGAGTGCATTCGCTTGGCAGGCAAGCACGACAACATCTTCACCCGCATTCTTTCCGCACCCGGCTTGTTCATGCAGCGCATTACAACAAAAGAGCCGACGGACGATATTATTGAGGTTGCCATTGCCGCTATCAAGGTGGTTATTGACGACCCGGAAGAGGAAAAGCCGAACACCGATGAAGCTGAATGAGTTTCGCAAAAAAATAACGGAACAACTGCTTCCCGTTTCGCAGGAGGATGCAGGCTTTGAGGCGGATTGCCTGCTTGCCGATACAATCGGGTGCAATAATTCACTGTTGCCTGCGTTGGCAAAGCAGGAGCTTGACCCGAAGGATGAGCAAACCGTAAACGAAAAAGTTTTGCGTCGCTTGAACGGCGAACCGCTCCAATACATTTTGGGCGAGTGGGAGTTTTTCGGGCTTCCTTTTGCGGTGGGAAACGGTGTTTTGATTCCGAGACCCGAAACCGAACAGCTTGTTGAATCGGTGCTTGAGCACCTGCAAAACAAAACCAATCCGCAAGTGCTCGATTTATGCGCAGGGAGCGGATGCATCGGCATCACGCTTGCTCATGAGCGGCCCGATGCTTCGGTGACCTTGCTCGAAAAATCCGAGCAGGCTTTCGCCTATTTGCAGAAGAATATTGAAAAAAACAAGGCAAACAATACTACGGCAATCCTTGGCGATTTGTTCACCGGGGCGAGCCGTTTCAGCGGCAAATTTGATGTGATTGTGTCGAATCCGCCGTACATCAAAACCAAAGAAATCGCCACATTACAGCGTGAGGTTCGGCAGGAGCCGAGCATGGCGCTTGACGGCGGTGAGGACGGTTTAATATTTTACCGTGCGATTGCCGAACAATACGCTTCCCTTTTGAAAGAAGACGGTTTTTTGGCTGTTGAAATCGGTGAGGAGCAGGGCGAAGCGGTGTCCGCAATTTTCGGACAGGTGTTTTCCCGTGTGAGTGTTTTTCGGGATTACAGCGGACACGACCGCATGGTGTCGGCTCAATTTTAGGTAAGGAGAAAAAGAAATGCTTTTTGATTTGTTTCGATTAGGCAGCTTGGACAGCGATGCAAGAATTGCGCTTTTGATGAGCGCCTGTGCAAGGGTTTTCGTCATTTTTTGCGTGCTTCCCATTCACGAATATGCGCACGCTTTGGTTGCTCATAAATTGGGGGACGATACCGCACGGCTGAAAGGCCGCATG
>DNXM01000138.1:237-5807 GCA_003505905.1 Oscillospiraceae bacterium | reverse complement strand
ATTGCTCCGATGGCGCACATCGACCCAATCGGTGCGCTGATGATTTTTTTGGTCGGCTTCGGCTACGCCAAGCCCGTTCCTGTGAATATGCGCAACTTCCGCCGCAAGCGTAAGGACGGTGCTGCCGACAATGTGTATTACATGGGGTCGGATTTGACCTGCGATTCCAAGTATGCGAAAAAGTGCATGGCTTTGGTCGCCTTGGCAGGACCTGTGTCGAATTTGCTCATGGCGATTGTGTCACTGCTTTTTATGAATGTAATAAAATATCTCATTCCGTTGACTACGATTACGGCGGTTCTTTATTATTTCTTCTACTACTGCGCATCCGTCAATGTGGCTTTGGCTCTGTTCAATTTTGTTCCGATTCCGCCGTTGGACGGTTCTCGCATCTTGAATGTGGCTTTGCCCGATAAGGTCTATTACAGCTTGATGAAATACGAGCGTTATATCATGCTCGGTATCTTTATTTTAATTCTTACAGGCGCATTAAACACACCGCTTGCTTGGCTGCAAAATGTTGTTATCGGCGGTTTGGATGCAATTGTCAGCTTACCGTTCAAACTGTTTTAAGGGAGAATACCGGATTGGAAACCATACAGTACAAAACCGAAGTCTTTGAGGGTCCGTTGGATTTGCTGCTGCACCTCATCAGCAAGCACAAGGTCAGCATCAACGATGTTGTCATTACGGATTTGATTGACCAATACATTGCCTATATTCGGCAAATGCAGTCGGAAAACATGGATGTTGCCAGTGAGTTTTTGGAAATGGCGGCACGGTTGGTCTATATCAAAACCGTGTCCCTGTTGCCTGTGTATGATGAGGGCGAAAAGCTGCAAGAGGAGCTGCGAGGGGAGCTAAGCGAATACGCCGACTGTCAGCTCATGGCAGGCAAGCTCGCCAAGATTGCCAACGGCTTTGATTTGCTGCCGTCACCGCCCGAAAAAATCGAAGCGGACATGACATATACCCGCACGCACGCACCGCAGGAGCTGCTCAAGGCGTACATTTCCGCCATCGGCAAAGGTGCCAGAAAACTGCCGCCTCCCGTGGAAGCTTTCACCAAAATCGTCGCTTCCAAAATCGTTTCCGTCGGTTCACGGGTCAGTGTCATTCTCAATTCGCTGACCATCGGACAAAAAAGAGGATTTTCCGAGTTTTTTTCAGCAAGTGTTTCCCGTTCGGAAATGGTGGCAACCTTTTTGGCGATTCTGTCGTTGGTCAAATCCAAACAAATTTATATTGACGGGGAAAAGGATTCGGCAACCGTCGAGCTGATAGAGCAGGGGGAGAGCGAATGAACGCAAAAGAATTAACGGCGGCGGTGGAAGCCATGCTGTTTGCATCGGGTGAACCGCTTGAAATATCCCGCATGGCGGAGGTTTTGGAATGCGACATCGAGCAAATCGAAAGCCTGCTGCTGAATTTAGCAAATCGCTTGGATGAAAGCGAAAGCGGACTGTGCGTGTGCAAGCTCGGCGATAAATATCAAATGTGCTCCCGCTCACAATACGCTCCGCTTTTGCGTGAGATTCTTGACCTCAAGCGCAATACACCGCTTTCGCCTGCGGCATTTGAAGTGCTTGCCGTCATTGCCTACAATCAGCCCGTCACCAAGTCTTTTGTTGAGCAGGTGCGTGGCGTGGATTGCTCGGGCGTTATCTCAACGCTGTGTCAGCGTGGCTTAATCGAAGAAAAGGGTCGGGTGGAATTGCCCGGACGCCCGCTGATTTACGGAACGACTGCCCACTTTTTGCGTTGCTTTTGTGTGTCGGAGCTGGACGAGCTTCCGCCTTTGCCTGAAAAGAGCGACGACAAGCTGAAAGAAACCATTGAAACCAACGAGCAAAACCGTTTGGAAAAGCAAAACCCCAAGAGCATGGAAACCGTTGTTTTGCCCGATGGGGAGGAGCGAATCTCCGAGGCGGAGGATACCGCTTTTAACGAAGCGTTTACCTGATACCACACAAAAGAGGTGAAAGCGTTTGACCGCACTTTGGATTATTCTCGGCATTATTCTGTTCTTTGTTGCCGTGCTTTCCGTTCGGGTTACGGTGTTTTTTGACTACAACGAAAAGCTGAAAATGGATGTCCGCTGGCTTTTTTTGAAAGTTCCCGTATACCCGACCAAGCCGAAAAAGAAGAAGCCGAAAAAACAAAAGGAAGAAAAACCGAAAGAAGAGAAAAAAGAAGAACCCAAGCCAAAAAAAGAGAATATGTTCAAAACCTTTTATAAAAATCAAGGTTTTTACGGCGTGATGGAATTGCTCGGCAATGTCAAGCGTGTTTTGGGCGGTATGTTTTCTTCAATGGGACACCACTTTGTGTTCCGTGAGCTGAAATGTTATTTTACGGTCGGCGCAGGTGACGATGCCGCCGCAACATCCATGCTCTACGGCAAAACCTGTGCTGCTGTGTTCCCGATTATGGGTTTGATTACAAACACCTGCCATGTCAAAGAATATGACTGTGCGGTTCGGCCCGACTTTATTAAGGGTGAAAAATCGGCTGTTGTGCGTGCTGTTTTCTCCGTGCGCCCGATTTTTTACATAAATGCGTTGCTTGCCTGCGGTGTGAAGCTGTTCTTCCAAGTGATTCTCAAATTCATGAAGGGCGCAAAAGCACCGAAAGCAACCCCGAATCAAATTGTTAATAATTCCAAGGAGGAATAAAAATAATGAAAGAACAATCTGCATCCGGCATCCTTGCAACCGCTATCGAAAAAATCCGTGACCTTGTCGATGTCAGCACCATCGTCGGCGAGCCCGTGTATTCCGCAAACGGAATTACGGTTATCCCCGTTTCCAAGGTGACATACGGCTTTGCTTCGGGTGGTTCTGATTTTCCGTCAAAGTCCAATGCGGATATTTTCGGCGGCGGCGGCGGAGCCGGCATCACCATTACACCCGTGGCTTTTGTTGTCATCAACAAGGACAATGTGACCGTTAAGTCCGTTCCCACGGCAGACGGCACGGCGGAAAAGTTGGTCAGCTTGATTCCCGAAATGGTTGACACCATCAACGGCTTGATCAACAAGAAGAAAGAAGACAACACCGAAGTCATCGGCGAGTAAGAACGCAATTCCGTGAATGCACCTGCATATATTTTATTACATTAAATGTGGCAGGTGTGTGGAATGCTCAAAAGGATTCTTTGCACAGCGTTTTTTATGGCTGTGTTTGGTTTGTGCGCCTTTGCACAGGAAAAACCGCATATTTCCGCAAAGGCGGCGGCGCTCATGGCGGCGGATACGGGCGAGGTTCTTTTTGCCCAAAACGAAACGGAACGCCTTGGAATCGCCAGCACCACCAAGATTATGACTGCCTTGCTCACGCTCGAACAGGCGACCCCGAACCGTGTGGTGAAAACAACGCCTGAAATGGTGTATGTGGAAGGCACATCCATGGGGCTGAAGGTCGGCGATTCGGTCAGCTTTCATGCGCTTGTTTACGGAATGCTTTTGTCATCGGGGAACGATGCCGCGAATACGGCGGCGCTTTCCGTCAGCGGTTCGTTCAAGGCCTTTGCCGATTTGATGAACCGCAAAGCCAAGGAAATCGGCATGAAGAATACGCATTTCGTCACGCCGTCCGGCTTGGATGACAAGGCGCATTATTCCACCGCCTACGATATGGCATTGCTCGGCTGTTATGCAATAAGAAATCCGCTGTTTGCCGAAGTGTGTTCCACACAAAAAGCAACGCTTTTTTACGGAAAAGAGCCGAGTCGGCACTGTTTGACGAACCACAATCGGCTGCTGCGCACGCTCCCGGGTGCTTTCGGCATCAAAACCGGTTACACCCAAAAAAGCGGCCGCTGTTTGGTTTCGGCAGTACAGCGCAACGGTGTTACACTCGTTTGCGTCACGCTGTGCGACCCGAACGATTGGCAAGACCATGAAAACCTGTATGAGTACGGCTTTTCGTTGATTCAGCGCAAAAAAATCACAATAAGTGTTCCGCAAACGGTTCAAGTGTTCGGCGCATCGGTGCCTTGTGTGTCAGTCAGCACGGCAGAAGACCTGTATGTTTCCGTGCGTGACGGTTCGACCGCATGGACACAGCGGATACTGTCGGCGCCCTATTGCTTTGCCCCGATTCAAAAAGGGGATGTGTTAGGGCGTGTTGAAGTGCGTTTCGGTGACCGCCTTGTGGCGAGTACGGTGCTCGTTGCACAGGAAACGGTGCAAGCCGTAACGAAAGAAAAAGAAACAAACCATATGTTCGGACGCATTGTCCGATTTTTCAGGAAACAATTCAGAAAGGGCAGGGACCCGAGGTTGGGTCAAATGGATACATTATGCCGGACAATAAAGTGAGATTACAAAAATTTATGGCGGATAACGGCATTGCCTCCCGCAGAAAATGCGAGGAGATGATTGCCAACGGTTTGGTCAAAGTCAACGGTGTAAAAGCCTCCATCGGCGATAAGGTTGACCCGAAGAATGACCGTGTTTCCGTGCAGGGGCGCAAGGTAGCCGTGCAGGATGACTTGCGTTACATCATGTTACATAAACCGAGAGGTTATATTACCACGATGCAGGACGAGCAGGGGCGTCGTTGTGTGGCGGAGCTTGTGCAGGATGTCGGTGTGCGGTTGTATCCCGTGGGCCGGCTTGACCGTGAGTCGGAAGGAATGCTGCTCATGACCAATGACGGCGCATTCTCCAACGCCATGACTCACCCAACACGCCATGTTCCGAAATACTACCGTGTGACGATTCGTCCTTCCATTACCGATGAACAGCTTGCCGCTTTCTCCGACGGAATTGTGATTGATGGGCGCAAAACCGCACCCGCAGGCATTCATGTGCTGGAAAAGCAAGAGGGAAGAACCGTTGTGGAGGTTGCGCTGTATGAAGGACGCAACCGCCAAATTCGCCGTATGTTTGAAGAATTGGGCATCGAGGTGGCTCGTTTGAAGCGAACTGCCATCGGTTCGGTCAAGCTCGGTATGCTGCCGCAGGGCAAGTGGCGTGATTTGACACCCGATGAGGTGCGTAAGCTCATGCTCGCCGCAGAAAGGAACAGCAGGCATGATTGAGTTTAAACCGAATATTGTTGACGAAACGGTGCAATATCAAGCTGTGGAAAACAGTGAAGCGGTCGGGCGCATTACGCTCACCTTTCATCAAACTGAAAGCGCCGTCAAATTCATTGAAGCGACCGATGACGAAACCGCCGAAGGGCTGATTCGCAGTGCCTTGAATGCGGCGGCAAACCGAGGAGCATACACCTGCACCTATGAGCCGACGGAGTTTGTTTCGGTGGCAGTCCTGCTCGGCTTTGAAACGAAAAACGGAAAATTGAGCGGTGAAATTCCGTTTTTGTTGGCAGGACATTGCTGTAAAACACAGCAAAATGGTAAATAATGTCATTTTCTTGACAAAAACAAAACAGTTTTGATAGGATATACCGAGATAAAGGATAATAGATAAAGGAGCTGACAAAATGGTCAGAAGTATGACGGGCTTCGGTCGTGCGCAAATGGAAATCGACGGCATGAGCATTTCCGTCGAGCTGAAAAGCGTCAATCATCGGGGCTTTGAGTTTAGCTGTAAAACACCC
>DNXM01000138.1:0-204 GCA_003505905.1 Oscillospiraceae bacterium | reverse complement strand
GAAAACACCCCGTACATACGGCTTTTTGGATGACAAGCTGAAAAATTTGTTTCAGAGTGTGATTACAAGAGGCAAGGTGGAGTGTTTTGTTTCCGTCAGTGCATTGGACAGCGATGACTGCGTGGTGGAAGTGAACCATTCCTTGGCAGGCGGATATTATAATGCACTCAAGGAGCTTGCCGAGCGATACAACCTGCGTGAGGA
>DNXM01000205.1:15936-25774 GCA_003505905.1 Oscillospiraceae bacterium | reverse complement strand
AAGTGAAACAAGGTCGGATTTTTCCTGCAACAGTTGCGGAATATGTTTGTATTAATCATCCTTTGCACCTACCAATCATCAGCTTGTTTTCTACACATAGCTCCGCTGAAAGTATAGCAACTTTTGCGACAAATAGCAAGGGAATTGCAGATTTTTCTTTGCGGCCTATATGTTTTATAATACTTAGTAATTACCCTTGAAAAAATCAAATGAATATGGTAAAATAATTTCCATAATTTTTCGGAGGTGACGAAGCGATGGGCAGAAAACTGTGGAATGTTAAACAAATCGACAAAGCGCTTGCTGTCGGTTTGGCGGAGCGTAATCAGCTTTTTCCGATTGCCGCTTTAATCGCTTCGTCCCGAGGCATTGATTCCGATGAAAAAGCCCGCGCTTTTTTTTATGATGAAGTCGAACCGTCTTCCCCTTATGATTTGCCCGATATGGACAAGGCAGTTCAAGCCATAAACCGTGCGATTGACCGTTTCGACCGCATTGCGATTTGCGGCGACTATGATGCCGACGGCGTTACCGCAACGGCTTTGCTGTATTCGTATTTGGAGGAGCAGGGCGCCGATGTGCTTTACCGTATTCCCGAACGCAGTGAGGGCTACGGCCTGAAAAAAGAGGCAATTGATTTTTTTGCCGAACAGAATGTCAAGCTGATTGTGACGGTTGACTGCGGCATCAGCTGCATTGAAGAAGCGGAGTACGCCAAAGAAAAAGGCATTGATCTGGTTGTGACCGACCATCACCGTGTCGGTGATCGAATTCCCGATTGCATTGCCGTTGTCGACCCGTATCGAGCGGATTGCAGCTTGCCGTTCAAGAGCTTGGCTGGTGTCGGTGTTGCGTTCAAATTGGTTTGTGCGTTAGAAGGCGGCGATTACGAAAGTGTTGCCGAGCAGTATGCCGATTTGTTGGCAATGGGCACAGTTGGCGATGTAATGCCGCTCATTGACGAAAACCGTTTGTTTGTTCGCCGCGGCGTTCATATGCTGAACCAAACCGACCGACCCGGCTTACTTGCTTTGCGCAACTGCATCGGATACGGTGAAAAAACCATTACATCCACGGGGCTGGCGTTTACGCTCATTCCCCGTATCAATGCCGCCGGGCGCATGGGCAGTCCGTCCCGTGCCATAAAGCTGTTGCTTTGCGAGGAAGAAGAGCTTGCCGAGGATTTGGCAAAGGAAATCGACCATGCCAATGTCCTGCGCCACAAGGCAGAAGCGGAGATTTTGAAGGAAATCAAGCAACGCCTGTCGGAGCAGCCGGGCTTGAAGCATGACCGTGTGATTGTGCTTGACGGAGAAGGGTGGCAGCACGGTGTTATCGGCATCGTTGCCTCGAAAATCGTCGACGCATTCGGCAGACCTGCAATCGTCATTTCCCGTGACGGAGAAACGGCAAGAGGCTCGGGCAGGAGCATCGACGGCTTTTCTCTGTTTGAAGCCATTCAAAGTTGTGAGGATTGCTTGATTCAGTTCGGCGGTCATACGCTCGCTGCCGGCATCGGTTTGCGCAGTGACCGTATTGACGAATTTCGCTGCAGAATCAACGCTTATGCCGCCTCCTGCGGACAAATGCCGAGACCGACTTTGAACATTGACTGTCGATTGAATCCCGCTGTTATCAATTCCGATTTGCTTACGGCTTTGTTATCCCTCGAACCGTTCGGTTCGGGCAATCCGTCCCCGATTTTCGGCTTGTTCGGCATGAAGATTGATGCGGTTCAATCTATTTCGGACGGTAAGCATATTCGCCTGATGCTTTCCAAAGGCACGGCACGCATCGGTGCGGTGCGCTTCGGTGTTTCGCCCGACCGTTTTCCTTTTGTTAAAGGGGATGCGATTGACTGCGCCGTTGCAGTTGAGCCGAATGAATACATGGGCGAGGTTAAGCCGAGCATTCAAATCAAAGCTGTGCGTGCCAACGGCATGAAAGATGAACTTGTGTTTGACGGCATGGATTTGTTTGATGCCGTTCAGCGTGGCGAAAAACTGACCCCGGAGCAGATTGCAGGGGCGTTGCCGAGCAGAGAATTCATGCTCGAGGTTTACAAATACATCAAGTCGCAGGGCGGCTGGAAATTCGATACCGAAACGCTTTGTCACCGTTTGGGTGATAACGGCGAAAATTACTGCAAGGTTGCTGTTTCTGTAGAAGCAATGACGGAGCTTGGTACTTTGATACAAGACGAATCGGGACATCTTTTGTTCCCGGAGCAAATCAAAAAGTCCGATTTGAACTCATCGGCAATTTTGAGCAGAATACGAAATGGGGGTGAGCGTGCATGAGCACGGCTATGAGCGAAGCCGAAAACGGCTATTTGGAACTGAAAACATTGATTGAGGGCAATTACTCAAAGGAGAGCATTGAGCTGATTGAGCGTGCCTATAACTTGGCTCGACAGGCTCACGCAGAACAAAAAAGGCGTTCGGGAGAACCTTATATCATTCACCCAATTGCCGTTGCGGTTATCTTGGCACATATGGGCATGGATGCCGAATCCATTGCGGCGGCTTTGCTGCATGATGTGGTTGAGGATACCCCCGTCACAACGGAGGAAATCGAAGAAGCTTTCGGCAAGGATATAGCCAATTTGGTTGACGGTGTCACCAAGCTCGGCAAAATTCAGCTTGCCACAAAAGAAGAACAGCAGGCGGAGAATCTGCGCAAAATGCTTATCGCCATGTCGCAGGATATCCGTGTTATCATCATCAAGCTGGCTGACCGTTTGCACAATATGCGCACGCTCCGCTTCATGCCCGAGCAAAAGCGTCGGGATAAGGCACTGGAAACGCTTGAAATTTATGCGCCGATTGCGCACCGCCTCGGTATCCGTCCTGTCAAAGAGGAGCTGGAGGACTTAGCAATCAGCTTTTTGGATGCGGTCGGTTATCATGAGATTGAAACCAATTTGGCAAGCCAAAGCACACAGCGCAATGAGTTTTTGTCGGATATTCGGGAGCGTATTATCAAGCGCATTGACGAAAACGGCATCAAAGCGAAGGTGGACGGAAGAATTAAGAGCGTTCATGGCATCTACCGCAAGATGTATATGCAAAACAAAACCTTTGATGAAATTTACGATATTTACGCCGTGCGCATCATTGTGGACAGCGTCATTGACTGTTACAACTGTTTAGGTGTTATTCACGATATGTTCCGACCGCTTCCCGGGCGATTCAAGGACTATATCTCCACACCAAAGCCGAATATGTATCAGTCTTTGCACACCACCGTTATCAGCAAAGAGGGCATTCCGTTCGAGGTGCAGATTCGTACTTGGGATATGCACTATACGGCGGAATACGGTATTGCGGCGCACTGGAAGTATAAGCTGAACATGACCCAGGGCGGCAAGAGCGATTACGATAACCGTCTTGCTTGGATTCGCCAGGTTCTGGAAAGCCAAAACGATGCCGTCGGTGTTGATGAAATTGTTACCACCATCAAAAACGATTTGAGCCACGATGTGGTTTATGTCTTTACGCCCAAGGGCGATGTGATTGATTTGCCCAGCGGTGCAACGGTCATCGACTTTGCTTACGCCATTCACTCGGCTGTCGGTAACCGCATGGTTGGCGCAAAGGTGGACGGACGCATTGTGCCGATTGACTATCAAGTAAAAAACGGCGAAATCGTTGATATTATTACCTCTTCACAGGCAGGCAAGGGACCGAGCCGTGATTGGCTGAACATCGTCCGTACCAGCGAAGCGAGGGGCAAAATCCGCAGTTGGTTCAAAAAAGAAAAAAGGGAAGACAACATTGTTGAGGGTAAGAATCAGTTTGACCGTGAGATTCGCCGTGCCTGCATTCATTTGCCCGAAGAGCAGATGAACCAATTCCTGAACAAGATTGCCGAGCGTCAGCGTTGCAATACGGTGGATGATTTTTATGCCGCCATCGGTTTCGGCGGTATCCTTTTGAGCAAAATCATGCCACGAATCAAAGACGACTATAACCGCATGGTGAAAGAGGCGGCAAAAACCGAAACGCCTACGGTGATTCCGAAAATGAAAATCAAGAGCAGTGAGGGCGTTGTGGTTGAGGGCATTGACAACTGCTTGGTAAAATTTGCTCAATGCTGCAATCCGCTGCCCGGCGACGAAATCATCGGCTTTATCACCCGCGGACACGGTGTTTCCATTCATTCCCGTCATTGTTCGAATGTGCCGGAGAATATTGAAAACTGTGCCGAGCCGTACCGTTGGCTGAACGCTTATTGGGATAAGGGACAGAAAGAGGTCTATAATGCCAACCTGATGATTTCGGGCATCAACCGCATCGGCATTTTGGCGGATGTGTCCGTAATGCTCAGCGGCTTGCGTGTGCCGATTGCCAACATCAATTCCCGCACCATGAAAGACGGCACTTTTGTGATTAACTGCACCATTACCGTTGACGGCAAGGAGCATCTGAATAACTGTATTACCAAAATGATGAAAATCGACGGCATTTTGACGGTCGAGAGAAAATAAGCATAAGGGAGAAAAACGCATGAGAGCGGTTATACAACGGGTTCAATTTGCCGAGGTTGCGGTTGACGGAGAAACGGTCGGTGCCGTAAAAGAAGGCTTGATGATTTTGCTCGGTGTTGTCGAGGGTGACACCGATGAGCAGGCACAGGTGCTTGCTGTCAAGACCGCCAAGCTTCGCATTTTTGAAGATGAAGACGGAAAAATGAACCGTTCGGTGTGTGACATCGGCGGTGAATGCTTGGTGGTGTCGCAGTTTACATTGTGCGCAGACTGCAAAAAGGGCAACCGCCCTTCGTTTACCTCTTCCGCCGCACCCGATGAGGCAAAACGCCTTTACGAGCTTTATTCCGCCTTGCTGAAAGAAAACGGAATCAAAAAAGTGGAGAACGGGGTTTTCGGTGCCGATATGAAGGTAACCTTGCTCAATGACGGTCCCGTGACCATATTACTGGATACCGATATTTGGAAAAAAGCGTAAAAAGAGGCAGGAACATGAAACGAATTGGTATGCCCTTGGGACAATATGGGGCAAATTGTTATGTTTTGATTGATGAAGCAACCAAGCAGGCGTGTGTGATTGACCCGGGTGTGATGTGTGAAGAATTGCGGCAGGCATTGGACGGCTGTGATTTGAAATACATTTTGCTCACGCACGGGCACTTTGACCACATTTTTGGGGTCAACGGCTTGCGTGAGCTTTATCCGAATGCGCAGGTGGCGATTCATAAGGACGATGAAATCTGCCTGACCGACCCCGAATACAATTTGGCAGGCGATGTCGAATTGCCCGAATCGGTTCGGGATATGAAAGCAGACATTGTTTGGAACGGCGGCGAGTGTTTGCCGTTTGCCGACACGGAGCTTGAGGTGATACATACGCCCGGTCATTCTCTCGGTTCGGTTTGCTATTTTGACAGAAAGAATCTGGCTCTTTACAGCGGTGACACGCTGTTTTGTCTGACGGTCGGCAGAACGGATTTTCTCGGCGGTGATTTTGACACCTTGATGGATTCGTTGCATAAGCTGTTGGTGCTTGCGGATGAAACGGATGTCTTCCCCGGTCACAACCGTGCCACCACCATTGGCTTTGAGAAAAAACGCAACCGCTACATGAGGAAAATGTCGTGAACATTTATATTCTGAACCATCCTTTTCATTATGAAATTGAAAACATTTGCCGAATGTTTTACCCGAATGAGGATATTAAGCTGGTTTATGAAGTGCAGGAGGACAGCGGCAATCGTATTATTACCGAAATCGTCAAACATGACGGCTTTCACTACCGTGTTTTTGCTTGCGTAGACGGAAAAGAATGTGCGAAGCAAACGGAAAGCGAAGAATGTGAAAACGAAAAGGCGGAATACAATTTAGCTTTGTGTCTGTACTGTGTTTTAACACAGCTGACCGGTGTTGAACCTGTGTGGGGAATGTTGACGGGCGTTCGACCGTCGAAGCTGATGAACACACTTGTCGGTGAAATCGGCGAGGACAAGGCGAGAGAGTATTTTGAAAAAAAGCTTTTCGTATCCGTGGAGCGCACGCAATTGGCTTTGACGGTTGCTAAAGCACAGAAGAACATCTTTGCACGGAATCGCCCGGACTCCTTCAGCTTGTATGTGTCCATTCCGTTTTGTCCGAGTCGGTGCAGTTATTGTTCGTTTGTGTCGCATTCCATCACAAACGCCAACGCCCAAAAGCTTCTTGTGCCGTATTTGAAAAACCTCAAAAGAGAGATTGAAATTACGGGCAAAATTGCACAGGCAAACGGCTTACGGCTGGAGAGTGTCTATTTCGGCGGCGGAACGCCCGGCATTTTGAGTGTTGAAGAAGCAGACGGCTTGATTCGTGCGATTGAACAGAATTTTGATTTGACAACGAATCGGGAATATACTTTTGAAGCAGGTCGGGCGGATGTTATCACCCGCGAAAAATTGCTTGCCTTAAAACAAAGCGGAATTGACCGTGTGAGCATCAATCCGCAGACTTATGATGACCGTGTTTTGTGCGCAATCGGACGAAAGCATACGGCACAGCAGGCAATAGATGCCTTTAATTTCGCCAAAGAAATCGGCTTTTCCGCAATCAACACCGATTTAATTGCAGGTTTGCCGGGCGATACGGTCGAGGGCTTTTGCGCTTCACTCAACCAAGCTATTATGCTGGGTGCGGAGAATATCACCATTCATGCGCTGGCTCTCAAACGCTCAAGCCGTTTGGTGGCGCAGGAAAATGTTGATTTGAATACCGATGATACCGCTCGCCGGATGGTGGATTATGCCAACCGCACATTGAGCGAAAAGGGATACATTCCGTACTATATGTATCGGCAGAGCCGTTGTGTCGGCAACCTCGAAAATGTCGGCTGGTGTCTGCCCGGTCATGAATGTTTATATAATGTATATATGATGGAGGAGCTGCATACGGTGCTTGCCGTCGGTGCGGGAGCCGTTACAAAATTGAAGGCACCGGGACAAAATCACATTGAACGCATTTTCAATTTTAAGTATCCGTATGAATACAACAGCCGTTTTGATGAGCTTGTTCAACGAAAAAGCCGCATAAGCGAGTTTTACGCAGAATATAATAAGGAAGCTATATCATAAAACAAAGAGGTGTTTTTTCATGGCAGATGTTTTGAATCATGTCAGTGAAATCAATACCTGCGCCAGGCAGGAGCCGAAATTCCTTATTGAACGGGCGGAAAACCGTTACGATGAATTGCTTAACCGAACAGTCGAACGAATCAGCAAAAACAATTCCGCTGAAATTGTTTTGCTGGCAGGTCCGAGCTCCTCGGGCAAAACAACGACCGCAGGCAAAATTTCCCAAAAGTTGTCGAAAAAAGGGCACACTGCATACACGGTTTCACTCGATGATTTTTACCGCAATCGGGGCGAATTCGCTTTGGACGAAGAGGGAAAGCCCGACTACGAGAGCGTGACCGCATTAGAGCTGGATATGCTCAATCGTGTGATGACAAATTTAGTGCAACAGGGTCACAGCCTTTTGCCGAGGTATGATTTTGTTAACGGAAAACGACTGGACGATGCGTTTGAAATACGGCTGCAGCCGGGCGATGTGGTCATTTTTGAGGGACTTCATGCCTTGAATCCGATTATTTCCGAGCGTCTGCCGCAGGATGCACTGCTCAAGCTTTATGTCAGCGTGTCCACTCGCCTTTATTTGCAGGGCGATGAGGTGCAAATGACCAAACGGGATTTGCGCTTGGTGCGCCGCATGATTCGGGATTACCGCTTCCGCAACAGCTCGGTCGAAAACACCTTCTCCCTTTGGGGCAAGGTTCTTGAGGGTGAAAATAAATTTTTGGCACCGTACAAGTATTGCGCCGACATTTTGATTGATTCGATTCACAACTATGAACCGTGCGTTTTTCGCCGTGAGGCACTGGCGCTTTTGGATACCGTGCCGCAGGACAGCGATTGGTTTCCGGAAGCCTGTCGCTTGAAAAAGCAAATGGAACCGTTTGAAACGCTTTCGCCGAATCTTGTTCCGCAGGATTCGTTGATGAGAGAATTTCTCGGTGCAAAAGAATAAATAATTTCCGTAAGGATGTGTTGTTTTGGAAACAAAAAAGACAAACGGGCAGGGGCAAACCATGCTCAACGGCGCCATGATACTTGTGGTTGCCACGCTAATCGTCAAAGTCATCGGCGCCATTTACAAAATTCCGTTGACGGCGTTAATCGGTGAAGTCGGTCGAGGCTATTTCAGTTCGGCATATGAGCTTTATACACCGATTTACGCCATCTCCATGGCAGGCTTGCCCGTGGCGGTATCGAAAATGGTGTCGGAAAATGTGTCTTTGGGTCGCTATCGGGATGCCCGAATGATATTCCGCTTGGCGATGCGGCTGTTCTTCATCGTCGGCGTGGTCGGCACATTGCTGTTGGTAATTATCGCTATTCCCTATGTGTTTATTGCCAACTGTAAGGATAATCTTTGGTCGATTCTTGCTATTGCGCCGTCCATTTTCTTCTGCTGTATGATGTCTACATACCGTGGTTACTACGAAGGAATGCGCAACATGACGCCGACAGCGGTTTCACAGGTAATTGAGGCATCCGGCAAATTGGTGCTCGGCATCTTCTTTGCCAAATATGTGATGAATTACGGCTTGAAGCGGTTTGAAAGCGGCCTTTCCGTGTTCGGTCAGGTCTGCGAAAACGAAGCGCAGGCGCTCAGCCGCATTTATCCTTATGCCGCCGCAGCTGCCGTTTTGTCAATCACCATCGGTACGATTGCCGCATTGGTGTTTATGATTCTGCTCCATAAGTTCAAGGGCGATTATTTCACCAAAGAAATGCTGGTCAATTCGCCTCGTCCCAACCGACCCGACAAGGTTGTCAAAATGATGATTACCATTGCCATTCCCATGGTCATCAGCGCTTTGATTATGAATGTGACCAATTTGATTGATAATTTTACCATTCGTACCCGTCTGTCGCAGGTTGTTGTCAACAATTTGGATTATTTCAAAACAACCTTTGCCGCTTCGCTGCAGGGCTCACAGACCTTGGACAAGGATATTCCTACTTATTTGATCGGCTGCTATTTCTCCGCACTTGATTTTAAGAGCTTGATTACTTCCGTCACCATGACCCTCGGCGTCAGCGCAATCCCGGCGCTTGCCGCCGCCCGTGCGCTGAAAAAACGCAAGGAGGTTGCTTCGACCATCAACTCGGTTATTCGTGTTTGTATGCTGGTGGCGGCTCCTGCCGGCTTCGGCATTGCCGTTTTGGCAGAACCGATTTTGTCCTTGCTTTATGCGTCCACCAAATCGGCAAACCTTATTTCGATTGCCGCACCAGTTGTGTCGATTTACGGCTTTGCAACCTGTATTATTGCGCTTTCTACGCCGCTGACGAATATTTTGCAGGCAATGGGTCGTGCGGATATTCCGGCGAAAACCATTGCCATCGGCGCTGTTACAAAAGTGATTTGCAATTTTATCTTTGTCGGTATTCCGAAGTTCAATATTTACGGTGCAACCATTGGCACGGTGGTTTGCTATGTGATTATTATTTCATTGAATGTGTTCTACACAATAAAAGTTTCGGGCTGCCGCATCAATGTTGTTTCCACTGTGGTGAAGCCGTTGATTTGCTCGGCGATTTGTGCATTTTCCGCTTTTGCAACGCAGGCGGTTTTGGCTCGTATTCTCACCTTCGGCGGCACAAGCAGACTTAACGGATATAATATTGCAACGCTTCTTGCCATTTGTGTTGCAATGGTTGTTTACGCCGCCTGCCTGCTTGTCTGCAAGGGAATTTCCTATGAGGATGTAATTATGCTGCCAAAAGGCAAAAAAATTGCAAAAGTACTTGAAAA
>DNXM01000205.1:14062-15917 GCA_003505905.1 Oscillospiraceae bacterium | reverse complement strand
TAGGGTAATATGAAACAAGGTTAAGTGAATTCGGAGAAAGAGATATGGTTGAAAATTTTAACTTCAAACCGAACTACAAATTTGATGACTTGGTTGAAATCGTTGCGCTTCTTCGTGGCGAAGGCGGCTGCCCTTGGGATGCCGTTCAGACCCACACCACAATCAAAAAGGATTTAATCGAGGAAACCTACGAAGTTATTGAGGCAATCAACAAGGACGACAAGGCGCTTTTGCAAGAGGAGCTCGGTGATTTGATGCTTCAAGCCGTGTTTCATACGCAGATTGAAACCGAAGCCGGCGTGTTCAACATGGACGATGTGGCGGACGGCATCTGCAAAAAGCTGATTGTGCGTCATCCTCATGTGTTCGGCGAAGTGAAAGTGGACGGAGTTGCCGATGTTTTGACGAATTGGGATGATATCAAACGTCAGACCAAGGGTCAAAAGACAACAACACAGGCTATGCAGGCGGTTCCCCGTGAGCTACCGGCGCTCATGCGTGGCACAAAAATCCAAAAGAAGGCGGCGAAGGCCGGGTTCGATTGGGATGATGTGAACGGTGCGCTGGACAAGCTTGAGGAAGAAATTGCCGAGCTTCGTGCCGCCATTCAAGGCGGAACAGACGAAGAGGCGGCGGATGAGCTGGGCGATGTGCTGTTTTCGGCAGTGAATGTTTCACGCTTTATTGATGTCGATGCCGAAGAGGCTTTGACGGCGGCGACCGATAAGTTTTTCAATCGTTTCTCTATTGTCGAACAGCTTGCCGCAAAGCAAAATCTCGATATGAAACAGGCTTCTCTTGCGCAGCTTGATGCGCTTTGGGATGAAGCGAAAAAAATGAAATAATACGAAACCGTATTATATAAACTATTGGAGGTAAAAAACAATGAACAAGAATGAATTAGTCAGCGCAGTTGCTGAAAAAGCAGAAATGAGTAAAAAGGATGCCGAGAAGGCAGTCAGCGCAATCATTGACACCATCACGGGTGCTATGGCTTCCGGCGATAAGGTTCAGTTGATTGGCTTTGGTACTTTTGAGGCTCGTGAACGCTCCGAAAAGCAGGCTCGCAACCCCAGAACCGGCGAAATGATGACCGTTGCTGCTTGCAAGGTTCCTGCTTTCAAGCCCGGTCAGGCTTTGAAAAACGCTGTTAACTGAGTTTAATCCGAAATAACGGAAAGCTGCCTATTTCGGGCAGCTTTTGTTTTGGGAGAAGAAAATTTGGGAGAAGAAAATGAGATTAGATAAGTATTTGAAAGTGTCCCGTATTATCAAAAGACGCACGGTTGCAAATGAGGTTTGCGATGCCAAGCACGTCACCGTCAACGGAAAGGTGGCTCGTGCTTCTCTTGAAATCAAGGTCGGTGATGTGATTGAAATTCAAATGGGTTCGAATTTGTCCAAATACGAGGTGCTGAATGTCAGCGAGTACGCAACCAAAGAAAACGCTTCGCTCATGTTCCGCCAGTTAAGCTGACGCATAACCTCCGAAGCGGTTTCATATATTGACAGTAAACCGTGAAAGGGGAATAAGAGATGGAAAACAATGCCCTTGGCGCAAATAAGCAAAGCTTGGTTTTGGAGGATAAGCATTTTTTGTCGGTTTCCGGTGTCAGCGATGTGGCGAGCTTTGATGAGCAAAACATTATCGCCCAAACCGTTTTGGGCGAGCTGACCGTTTCGGGGTCGGAACTGAAAATCAATACATTCAGCACACAGACGGGCGATTTGTCTGTCGAGGGAAACATTGTTGCCCTTGTTTTTTCGGAACGCACGGAAAGCGGCGGCGGATTTTTCAGCCGAATTTTCCGCTGATGTATCTGCCTGATTCCGCTTTCCAAAATCAAGTTTTCCT
>DNXM01000205.1:10404-13993 GCA_003505905.1 Oscillospiraceae bacterium | reverse complement strand
CCGAAAACACGCTGTTTTTTTTCAGGATATTTTGTTTTGGACCGTTTCGGCTTTTTTGACTGTTTTGTTTTTGCTTGTCGTAAATCACGGCAGTCTGCGGTTTTATATTTTTTCTGCGGCTGTTCTCGGCTTCTTTATTTATTATTTTACGCTGAGCCGAATAGTACTTCGAGCAGGGGATTTGGTTTTTTCATCAATTCGTAAGATAATATTCGTTCTTTCCCATATTCTTTGTGCTCCGATGCGACTTTTTTTGCGTGTATTTGCTTTTTTTCGGAGAAAAGCCCGAAAAAAACGGAAAAATAATGAAAAAAAGTCTTGAAAAATCTTTGAGATGTGCTATAAATATAATAACGAAATGTAGCTGTTTTTCAGCGAACAGGTCATTTGATTCTTGTTCGCATCGTATAATGGGTGTTCGGTTATGAAAATTAAGATTCCCAAAATCAAACCGGTCAGTAAAGTTTTAATCATCGGAATATTGGCTTTTGTCGGTGTGATTTTTATTTCGCAAATCAAGCTTCATAAAGATATCAAGCGTTTATCCACCACTTGTGAGGATTATTCCAAGCAGATATCCGAATATGACGAAGATAATTCACGCCTTTACCATATGCTTGACGGCGAGAATGCGTCGCAGTATATGGAGCAATATGCCAGAGAACAATTGGATTATATTAAGCCGAACGAGCGTGTTTACGCCGATTCGGATAGTTAAAATATGTAAAGGGAGAACAGCATTTCATGTCAGTTGAAGTCGGCTCAATTCTTGATGGTAAGGTCACAGGTCTTACAAATTTCGGTGCTTTTATTACTCTGCCGGGAAACATTACGGGTATGGTACACATTTCCGAAGTATCCAACACCTATGTCAAGGAAATTCGTGAATACCTGTCCGAGGGGCAGGAGGTAAAAGTAAAGGTGCTGTCCGTCAGTCCCGACGGAAAAATCAGTCTGTCAATTAAACAGGCTGCACCTGCACCCCAGCCGCAGGAAAGACCTGCTTTTTCCCATCCTCGTCCCCGTCCGTCCCGTCCGAACACCTGGCAGGGTCAGCAGGCTTCTTCCGAGCCTGCAACATTTGAGGATATGATGGCAAAATTCAAGCAGGTGAGTGACGATAAGTTTTCCGATTTGCGCCGCTCCAACGATTCCCGTTACAGCCAGTCCTCCTCTCGCAGAGGCAGCCGCAAATAATATGATTTTCAAAAGCATCATAAAGAATGTTTGGTTCTTTATGGTGCTTTTCACAGTTTGTATAAGGAGTTTGTTATGAGAGAAATATCGGTTGATATCATTCGGGATACGATTGCATCCATGTGCATTCAAGCCAACAAGGTACTGCCGAATGACTTGAAAATGTCCATTTCCGATGCAGTGAAAGCGGAAACGACTCCGCTTGCATCGAGCGTTATGTCCGATTTGATGAAAAATTTAGATGCCGCCGAAGAATTAGATATCCCGATTTGTCAGGATTGCGGTATGGCGGTTGTGTTTTTGAAAATCGGTCAGGAGGTTCATTTCGTAGGCGGAAACTTGGAGAGCGCCGTCAACGAAGGTGTCCGAATCGGCTATCGGGATGGTTTCCTTCGCTGTTCCGTGGTGGTGGATCCGCTTTTGCGTAAAAACACGGGCGACAACACGCCTGCGGTTTTGCATGAAAAAATCGTACCGGGCGACCGAATCGAAATAACCGTGGCACCCAAGGGATTTGGCAGTGAAAACATGAGCTGTTTGAAAATGTTCACGCCTGCGGCAAGTCGGGAGGATATTATGCTATATGTTCTCGAAAGCGTAAAGAGGGCAGGCGGCAACCCGTGCCCGCCGATTGTGTTGGGTATCGGAATCGGCGGTGACTTTGAGCAATGCGCATACTTGGCAAAAAAAGCATTGTGCCGCAGTGTCGGTGTGCGCAACGAAAAGGAATACTATAGGGATATGGAACAGGAGTTATTGGAGCGAATCAATTTGCTTGAAATCGGTCCGCAGGGCTTCGGCGGAAAAACAACGGCTTTGGCGGTCAACATTGAAACAGCACCGACCCATATTGCAGGCTTGCCTGTTGCCGTGAACTTCGGCTGTCATGTGACCCGTCACCTGACTCGGACAATCTGATTTGCTTTTTCCGGCAGGTGCTCGGTTGCTTTTCTTTCAATTTGGTTAAAATTAGGTAAAAAATCATAAAAATTTCAAAAAGTATTGATATTTTATGTGAACTATGCTACAATACAGACACAGGGAAGGTTCATAAGAGCGAATAACCAACCTGATGATAACCAAGAGGAGATGTTAGAATGAAAATCACAACAATCGGTAGGAAATGCACAATTCGTGAATCTTTCAAAGAACACGCAGAGAAAAAGCTCAACAAGATTGAACGCTTTTTCGGTGATTCCGCCGAGGCCAAAATCACGGCAACGGTCGAGAAAAATTATCAAGTCGTTGAAATCACCGTGATGAATAACGGCATGGTTTTCAGAGCGGAAGAACGGTCAGAAAACATGAACGATGCACTTGATCTCTGTGTGGGTTCGCTCATTCGTCAAATTCGCAAGAACAAGACCCGCATCGAAAAGCGCATGAAGGCGGCTTCGTTTGACCTTTTACCGGCGGAATTTGACGAGCCGGAAGAAAAAGAGTTTGACTTGGTTCGCACCAAAATCATCAAGCTTCGCCCCGAAACGGTGGAGGAAGCCATCTTGAAAATGAATTTGGTCGGGCATATGTTCTATGTGTTCTGCAACGCCGAAACCGGCAGTGTTTGTGTGGTTTATGCTCGTAAGGACGGCGGTTATGGTTTAATCGAGCCTGAACTTGTGTGATTTTAGTTGACGAATGTAGAATTCTCTTATATAATGGTGGGAGTGGAGAAATCCACTCCCATTTTTTGACATCGCATTGGTGAGAGGTTTAAGTTCATGCAGATACATTTTGTGATTCCCTGCCTGCTCGGTTTGGAGGGCTTGATTGCCGATGAGCTTCGTTCGTTGGATGCAAGTGAGGTTACAGCGGAAAACGGACGGGTTTTGTTCAAAGGCGATGAAAATTTGTTGGCTCGTGTCAATATTTGTTCCCGTTATGCGGAGCGTGTTCAGATTTTGGTCGGCAGCTTTCGTGCCGAGAGCTTTGAAGAGCTGTTTCAAGGCACAAAGGCATTGGCTTGGGAAGAGTGGGTCGGCTTGCGTGACGCTTTCCCCGTGAAAGGCTATTCCATCAATTCAAAGCTGTTCAGTGTGAGCGACTGCCAGTCGATTATCAAAAAGGCGGTCGTTGAGCGCTTGAAAGAGAAATACCGTATTCCGTGGTTCGAGGAAACGGGTCCGATTCATCAAATTCAGTTTTCCATCAACAAGGATGTGGTCAGCCTCTTGCTCGATACCTCCGGTGCCGGTTTGCACAAGCGAGGCTACCGTCCGCAGGCGAACGCCGCACCCATTAAAGAAACCCTTGCGGCGGCACTTTGCAATATTTCTCGTTTGCGCCCGTACCACACCTTGTATGACCCGATGTGCGGTTCCGGCACAATTTTAATTGAGGGTGCTTTGGCGGCGATGAATATTGCGCCCGGTTTGCACCGAAACTTCTCTTG
>DNXM01000205.1:8112-10363 GCA_003505905.1 Oscillospiraceae bacterium | reverse complement strand
CTCAACCGAGGGATTTGGAGTGTTGAAAAAGAACGAGCCAAGGATTTGGAAAAGCGGGATTGTGATTTTGCCGCTTTCGGTTCCGACCTTGACTCGGAGGCGGTGCAAATTGCCCAAATCAACGCACGGCAAGCAGGCGTAGCGGACAAAATCCAATTTTCGGTTGCCGATGTGAAGGATTTTCAGGGCAGCACCGAGCGTGGCACGCTCATCTGCAATCCGCCCTATGGCGAGCGTTTGCTCGACAGCAAAGAGGCGGTTCGCCTTTACGCAACAATGGGCAGAGTGTTTGAACGAAAGCACGGCTGGTCTTACACGATTATCAGTCCGTCCGAAACCTTTGAAACGGATTTCGGTCGTAAAGCGGACAAGCGTCGCAAGCTCTATAACGGTATGATAAAATGCCAAGCGTTCATGTATTTTAAGTAATTGAGAGGATTGATGAAAAATGAAGCACGTTTTTGTAATCAACCCCTGTGCAGGAAAAGGTAAGGCAGTATCCGTCATTGAACCGATGATTCGTGAGTATTTTATTAAAAACGGCGGCAACTATGAAATCCATGTCACGGAGTGTTCTGCCGAGGGAATTGACTTTGTGCGGAAATACCCCGAGGGTGAAGAAACCGTTCGCTTTTATGCCTGTGGCGGTGACGGTACTCTTTTCGAGGTTGTTAACGGCGCATACGGCAAGAAAAATGTCGAGGTTGCGGTGATTCCGCTTGGCTCCGGCAATGACTTTATTCGTCTGTTCGGCACAACGGAGCAGTTTATCAATGTGGAAGCACAGGTCAACGGTAAACCGTTGCAGCTTGATGTCATCAAGTGTATGGATAAGATTGCCGTTAATCAGTGCTCGATGGGCATTGATGCCGAGGTGTGTGCCAAGCAGGGTACATTCAAAAAATTTCCGCTGTTTTCGGGCGAAACAGCTTACACGGTGGCGTTGCTCTATTGCTTTTTCGGCCGCATGAAAAGCATTTTTACCGTTCGGGTTGATGATGGTGAAGCATTTACACAGCCGATGCTGTTTTGCGTAGGCGCCAATTCCCGTTGGTACGGCGGCGGTTATATGGCAGCACCGCACGCCATGCCGAACGACGGCTTGCTTGATTTTATTATTGTCAAGAAAAATATGCCCAGAATTAAGCTTCTTTCGCTGATAAACCAATACAAAAAAGGGAAACACCTTGATTGGAATATCACGAATTTTATGCGTGGCAAAAAACTGACCATTCACAGTGAAAAGCCTGCGGCAGTGAATGTGGACGGGGAATGTGAATATGTCACCGATTGTTCGTTCGAAATCATTGAAAAGGGCATTACATTTGTTGTGCCGACCACCTCAACCTATTTTGATGATGTGGAAAAAGGCATTATCTGTGATTCCAAGCCGTTGGTTCGTTAAAACATTCTTCAGTGCAAAAGCGATTCTTTCTAAAGCAATGTTCAAATCAATCGGAGGTAAGGAATGAAGTTGATGGTTTTGCATTGGCAGGATATTGTTATATTGTGCTTGCTTTTTGCTGCCGTTGTTTTTGTTGTAATGCGGATTATTAAGCAAAGAAAGAGCAGAAAAAACACCTCTTGCGGGGACTGTTCTGCCTGTTTTAACGGTTGTCAATGTCATAAACAGTCGAAATAAGCTTGTGGTTGCGGTCTTGCATAATCGGTTGGAATTTGCAGTATCATCTACTTTGAATATTATCAGCGGGAGAGTTGAACAGATGAAAGATTTGTTGATTTTCGGGGTCGGCGGTATGGGCCGTGATACCCTGTGGCTGGCGCAACGCATCAACCGAGTGAATCCGACTTGGAATATCCTCGGTTTTTTGGATGATTCGCCGTCCGTCCAGGGAACCGAAATTAACGGCTGTGCGGTGTTGGGCACGATGGAAACGCTTGCCGATTACCCTGATGTTTCCGTCGTTTGTGCCATCGGCAGTTCGGTGGTGCGCAAACGGTTGAGCGAAAAAATGAAAGCGTTTCAGCCGAGCATCCGCTTTGCAACGCTGATTGACCCGAATACCGATGTTGCCGACACGGCGCAAATCGGTGAGGGTGTTGTGATTTGCGCACGGAATTTTGTTTCCGTCAACACAAAAATTGCCGATCATTGTCTAATCGGTGCGGCCTGCACGGTAGGGCATGATGCGGTGCTCGATGAGTATGTGACGCTGTATCCCGGTGTGAATGTGTCGGGCACAACGCATTTGCATATGGGTTGTGAGATGGGAACAGGCTCGAAAATCAT
>DNXM01000205.1:6172-8102 GCA_003505905.1 Oscillospiraceae bacterium | reverse complement strand
CACGCCGTTGTCGGTGCCGGTGCCGTGGTTGTGCGGGATGTTCCGCCGAATTGCACGGCAGTCGGTGTCCCCGCAAAACCAATCAAGTATTTCAAATAACAAAACTCCTGCGACAGCCAACGAATGCGTCGCAGGAGCTTTTTAATAATTCGGATTCGGTTTGCCGCACTCCATGCAGAATTTTGTGGTGCATGAATTGCCGCAGGGGCATTGCCATGTTGTGTCTTTCGGCTTTTCTTCCTCCGCTTCCTGTGAAAACGATAAGAACGGGGTATTGCCAAACGGGACGGTGCAGAGAAATCCGGCTTTTCCGCCGTTGTTTTCGGCGGCAATCGGCAGTGCCTCCGCCATGGAATCCACAAGACCTGCCGCAGCAAATTGAGCATCTAAATACACTTTACTGCGTTGCAGGCGCACAACAGTATTCCGGTCGGTATCGGACAGCATGAACGAAGAAAAGGATAAGTCAACAAGTGAAATACCGTGCTTTTCTTCCTCAATCCGATTGAATGTGTCCCGAATTGTTTCGGCGATTTGCGGAATCAGTTCAGGCAGGCGGTATGAGTCAATGCCTTTGGCGCTCACGCTCGAACAAGCACTTTGCAAAACGGTGAGAATTTCACTTTTGAGTATGCGCAGTAAGAACGCTTTGTTGTATGTTTTTTCAATATTGCCGATGAGCGTTTTGTAAGCAATTTCGGGCTTGGTGATGCGGAACGAATACAAACCGCCGCAATGCAGGGTAGCATCCATATCCAAGCCCGTTCTTGTGTCGAACAAGTGAATCGGGATACCCGCACGAGTTTCAAACGGATTTGCCCAAATCGGTTTGGTGTTCATGAAGTAAATGCGCTCCGACACAACGGGCATATCGCCGCCGAACGAAATCTTTTTAGCGACGACACCACTGAGCTTGCCGATTCCGCCTTTTTGAAAAACGCTCGGCGATTGGTCGGAATGAAATACATTTTCGCCCGGCTCTTTGCAGACCGAGGTGACCTTTCCACCGCAGACGCAAATGGCACAGGTGCCTTCATTTACGGCAATAATCGAGCCGTCTGTGATAACATTCGGGTCGGATTCTGTGTTGGCACTTCGTTCGGATTGCTGATGCACGGCACGCACCATCAGCGTGTCATTATCCATGCTGTCGCATAAAAAGAACTCCTTCCATTGGTCGGCGGCCGTACTGCCCAGCGCACCGACCGCTGCTTTGATGATTCCCATAGCGCTTACACCAATACGGCGGAGCCGATGAGAGCCGTGATAAGACCCTTGAGCAGGAATGTTATGTCAAATCCCGTCGGTGCGGCGACTGAAGCGTCGGAAACATCCAGCGATACATTTTCAAAGTAAGTGTTTTGAACGGATTTGGTTTGCGCATCGGTTACCTTGAGCAGCTTCAGGACTTCGCCCTTGTAGCAGAATTTTGCCGTAACCTGCGCATTGTCAAAGTATTCTTCCACATCGTAAGTTGTGCCGTCAATGGTTTCTTCGTAACTCTTTACATAGTGAAGAATTCCGAAGGTGGCACCTGTGGCTTTTTCAATCAGCTTCCAAACATCGCCGTTTTCCGTCAAACCGAAGTCAATGGCGGAGGCCTTGACATAAACGAAGGGGAACGACGGAAGATAGGCGTATACGGAACCGTTGTTCAGTACAATGCGGAGGTTGAAAAAACCGGTGTTGTACTCATATGCAATTGCATTGCCCTTGATGATAAAGGTGTCATTGGACGAACCCATCAGCGTGTTGCCGGCTTTTAATGTGACGCTGACGGCTTTGTTATCGGTGATGGCGTCGAGCAGTTTTTGTGTCTTGGGTGTTTCCTGTGCAGAAGCGCAAAGGGAAAATGCGGAAAAGGCGAGTACGACGGCTAAAAGAACAGCGAGTAATTTTCGGCTTGTTTTCATGATTTTTTCCTCCTTGC
>DNXM01000205.1:0-6152 GCA_003505905.1 Oscillospiraceae bacterium | reverse complement strand
TTTTTCTTCATCTTATCAAAAGCCTTCAAAAAAATCAAGCTTATTGAAAAACCCAATCGAAAAAGATTCGATTGGGCAAAGAATAATCGGTTATGCAATTTTTTCAAAAACACAGGATTTGCAATTAGCGTCTGCTGCGCCGTTCCAAAGAAGCTTACCGTTTTCTGCGGTAAAATAACCGCTCCCGTCTTTGTATATCCCTGTTCTAGTTTCCGTGCCGTTATCGGCATAAATCACGCTATCGTTTTTGCAATCGGTGTAGACCAAACGATTGTCGTTCGTGAGGGTAGCCGTCATCGACCATTCGACCGTTTCACTGGCTGAATTTGCCCACGAAACATCAATTTTGAGTGTTTCACCGTCGGCATCAAGCTCGACCGTGGCACTCGCCCGACCGGAAACGGAATCTTGATAGTCGCCGACCAAATTTTCCGCTTTCAAAGCGGAATCGGTTTCGGCAGCGGTGTTTGTGCTGCTGCCTGCGGTTGGCGCTGTAGTGCTGTTTTTTTCGGAAACGGTGGTATCGTTTGGTGATGTATTGGCGGCACAACCGGATAGGCAGGCTGTCCAGAGCAATAAGCACAGCGAAACAATTAAAAATCTCTTCATAAACAAGTTCCTTTCAGCAATATCCTCTTTTGTCCTATCATATCATATGGTCATGAACAACCTGTGAAAACGGATTTACAAAACGAAATCAAATAACAGGCAAGGGTTTCAAGCTTGTAATCGTTTTGTGACATTTTTATTGTTTGGGGAGTGTCTGCGCACGCTTTTTTACCATGCGAAGGAACAAGCGAATCAGTTTACCGTGTAAATCCTGCGCCTTTTTTCCAAAAACACACAGAACTGTTTGATATGGAAAAGGTTAAAAACAGCCAAGCGAACACGATCCACCAACGAGCCGACGAGCCAAATTGCAAGTGCAAATCCGACGATGGCGGGAATGATAAGCAACGGCGATAAATTGATGAGTGGCTTGAATTTGTCTGTGATGAACGCCGCTCGCATGAGCGGTTCCTCATGCAATAAGTATACGCCGAATGAAACCGGCGCGAAGAATCGGATGAATTTACGCAATAGCTTGCCTTTGCAGGGAAGATTAAGGGAAAATAGAAAAAGAAAAACGGAACTGCCGATGAGAATACCGCCGTGATTGTTGATGTGTTGAATCGGTATCATAATCATACAGATGATTCGCAAAAAATCAAGTCCGTAATTTCGTTCACTCTTTGTGCTATTAGTCGAAAGAACGGCAGACGATGACATAAGACAGCTCCTATTTCAGGTTACTTTGTCAATTCGTTGGCAATGACGGTTTTCAGCGTAAGAAAAATAACTTTGATGTAGTTCAAAACAAATGCAATCGGGTTGGTTTTGTTGTATTTTCCGTGTGCACCGCTTGCACCGTAGCAGCCGATGTTGCAAGAGGTGATACGGTTGCCGAAAATATCATCTGTCAATTCGCATCCCACATCTATGCCGGCGCCGATGAGCGGAGAATCGTTCACCAAACGGAACGCATCAAAGGTGTTAAGGTCGCCCGAAACAAAACCGGGATTTGCCGTAATTGCGTGCTGCTCAACGAGCGGAACAAGGGTGTTGCAGTAGCAGTTGTTCGTGAACAGGGTGTTTTGCGAAACGGCATCTAAATCGTATTTGACCTGATAGCCGGGCATAGGAGCGAAAATGTTGTTTGCTACAATTCCGCCCGGGATACGACTGATATCCAAATCCTTGCAGTTGATGACCGTGTTGTTATAAAATTGCAAACCGTATTCCTTTGCGCCGCCGCCCAAGCGTGCGCTTGCGCCGTTGTCGTTGACGGACAGGCAATAGCGAACCACATTGTCGTGGTGACCGCTGTGATTGGGGTTGTTGTTGAAAAAGCGCATATTGTCGTGCGAATAAATGTATTGATAAGTACAGCGGTGACTATAGGAGTCAAAATCAATGCTCATGCCGTCGCCGACATTTTTTTGCCCGGCAATTTCACAGTACTCAATGGTGCTGTTGACACTGCCCCAAAACCACATGGATGCGTTATAGTATTTCGGCTTGCCGTCTTCGCCCAAGCCGTCGCCCTGACAGCAATCAATGGAACGGCAATGAGTAACCAGTGCGCCGTCGCACATTCCGACAATGATGGATTCGGCATCCATGTCGTGGAAATAGATGTTTTTAACAAGAACACCTGTGTTGAAAACAGGGTCGATGTCCTCTTCGTCACAATGCGGTTTTTGCTCATCGTTCCAAGAGCCCCAAAGGCTGATGCCGTTGCCGCAATCGTACATTTCGCAATCGGTAATTGTTAAATCGTTGACCGCAAATCGGGAACGGGCAGGCAGACCCTTTACCATGACGCAGGCACGGGCGGTTGCCGCACCGTTGTTGAGGCTGTCACGGGAATTCCATTCGACATTTTGCATATCGTGCATATCCAAGCCCGAAAGCGTGATGCCGACACTTGTTTTCGTCAGTGTGTCAATCCAAATACCGCCGCCGTTGTGGGCTGTGATTTCCAAGTCGGACACCGTAACATAGGTGCAGTCAATCAATCGGAGCACTTCCGTGTGATTGTTTGTGTAAAGGTGCGGTTTGGCTTTGGCAGAATCGCCGTAAGCGGTCAGCACAATCGGGTTTTCCTTTGTGCCGTCGCAGGTGAGAGTTAGCTCGCACGGATATTCGCCGCCACGGGCAAACAAAACCTTTCCTCCGGCTTTCAGCGTGACTCTCTTGAGATTTTCAACGCTTTTCCAAGCCTGTGCAGGGGAGCTTCCGAGATTCGAATCGTTACCGTTTACGCTGTCAATGTAGTAGGTTGGAACGAACGCCAAAGCCGTGCACGGGGATGAGGTAATAAGAAGAAGCGCTGCAAGGAGCATAGCGGTGATTTTTTTGAAAGAACGCATAAACACACTCTCTTTCTCTTGGGAATTTCTTACAGCATAGCACATTTTCGGCTTTTTTGCAAGAATTGCACTTTGTTTTTCATAATCATAAAACTACATTTGACAGCACGGATAAAACGGTGTATAATTCTATATGTCGGATACAGGAATTTTTGCCGAACGCTTCGACGAATTCCGATAGCTCCGACGGATTTTTGAAACGGAGGTTCATTTTATGTTCAGTCTTCTTTTTCGTGTTGAAGTGCTTAAAAAAGTGTTTGCTTTTTTGACAGCTCTTCTCATGAGCGTCGGCATCGACATTTCACTGCCGATTCCGTCAGGCGGTATCCAAGCAGATGCCGTTATGTCCTACACCAACAATACGGCAGGCAGTGCCGCCGGTATGATTAGCGTTGAATCCAATTATGACGGCGAATACGAGGTCTATTGGGGCAACGAAAAAGGCGAAAAGCTTACCACGACCAACAGTAAGCAGGAAACCGTATATTACAGCGAATTTGCCGATGTGACGGTCAGTAACGGCAAGGGTGAAAAGA
Source organism: Oscillospiraceae bacterium (assembly GCA_003505905.1). GTDB lineage: Bacteria > Bacillota > Clostridia > Oscillospirales > Acutalibacteraceae > UBA8612. Next base: position 2,704 of record DNXM01000205.1, on the reverse strand, counting down.
CCATGAATGCGTTTCTTGCCATTCCGCCTTATGCCGAAACGATTTTGCTCTATTACGGCGATACTTTGCTTGACACCGATGAGGTGCCGGAAAACAAGCAGGCGGATACATCCGCTCCCACATACACCTTCGGCTGTTTGAGTGATATTCACTTCAATCGTTACGATTCAACAGGCGGTGACGACAGCGATATTTCTTACCCCAGAGCGTTGAATTTCCTTGACAACATGGGCGTTTCCTTGGTGGCTCTTTCGGGCGACCTTTCCGCCAACGGTGAAGCGGAAGCGTATGAGTCCTTCCGCAAGTATAATGAACAGCACAGCTTCCCGGTTTACACCTGCCGTGGCAACCACGATTGCAGAAGCAAGTTTACCTATGAAGCGTGGAAAACCAATGTGAATGTCGGCGTGTTCAATGAGCAGGCTCCTGCCGGTGTGTTGGCACGCAGTGATAACGGCTTTGACTTTGTCTATTCGGGCAAAGAAACCAATGGCGATATCTTTATTTTCCTGAGCCAGAGCAGAAACAGATATTTGCCCGGCATCAATATTTTGGAGCAGAGCCAGCTTGATTGGCTGAAAACCCAGTTGGAAACCTATAAGGATAAGCGAGTTTACCTTTACTTCCATTCATTCTTGAATTCCAATCAGGGTAATTGGCTCATGAGCGAGGGAAATATCGTCAATGATTACGGCTTCTTCTATCCGCTGCCGTACTTCAAGGGTAATTCGGACGAAAGGCAGTTCCGTGCCTTGCTTTCCACTTATAAAAATGTTGTTTTCTTCAACGGACACTCCCATTGGGCATATTCCATGGAGAAATACAACAAGGATTTGAACATCTGCAATTATGACGGTACAACCGCAACGATGGTTCATATTTCCAGCGTTGGTGCGCCGAGAACGACAGATCTTCTGCATCCGTTCCAGACTTCCAATCCCGCTACAATGTCCGAGGGTATTTATGTCACGGCATACCCGAATTATATCGTCACGAATGCCGTCGATTTTGTTAACGGCGAAATTCTTGCCTATGCAACCTATCGCATTGCACGATAAAGCACGCATTCGATACGGGCGATTTTGTCCGAACTCAAAAGTTATATGCACCTTCAGCCTGCACGAAATTGCAGGCTGTTTTTTCATAATCGCTTTCAAGTGTATTTATTATATATTTACTTTACAGCGTGAATTCTGTGTGGTATAATACAAAGAGCACATTGGAAAAGTGCCCCTGTAAGCTGATTTACCGCAGTTTGAGGCGGTCAACATCCGCCGTGGTTCTGTTTCCCGACCCCAAACAACAGCAATGACGAAGAGTAGGAAAGAATAAACAATGATCATTCTCGGAATTGACCCCGGCTATGCGATTGTCGGTTACGGCGTTGTCGATTATACGGCAAACCATTTCATGGTGCTGGACTACGGTGCGGTAACCACGCAGGCAAAAACGCCGTTTTTACAGCGACTTGACGAAATATACGAGGGTATGACCTACCTCATGGAACGCTTTTCGCCCGATGTGATGTCGATTGAAAAGCTGTTTTTCAACACCAACACCACCACCGCCATGGATGTTGCACAGGCGAGAGGTGTCATTATGTTGGCAGCACAAAAGCACGGGCTGACGGTTGGCGAATTCACACCGCTTCAAGTTAAGCAGAGTGTGGTCGGTTACGGTCGTGCCGAAAAAAAGCAGGTGCAGGAAATGACACGGCTTTTGCTCAACCTCGATGCGATTCCCAAGCCAGACGATACGGCGGATGCCTTGGCGATGGCAATTTGTTACGCTCATTCCGCCGGGTCGATGCTCGGTCGGTTAAACCAAAAGAAATGAGGTTTTCTCTTGTTTTATTCAATCAGCGGGAATGTAATCTTCAGCGATTAAAACAGCGCAGCGGTCGAGTGCGGCGGCGTTGCGTTTCGTTGCTTTACAAGCTTTAATACCTTGCGCAAAATCGGCGGAACCGGTCAAAAGGTGACGCTGTTCACTTATTTGAGCGTGCGGGAAGACGCTTTGGATTTGTTTGGCTTTTTCGATAAAACCGAGCTGGATTGCTTTAAAATGCTCATTACGGTTTCGGGTGTCGGACCCAAAGCAGCTCTGGCGATTCTTTCCCAACTCACGCCCGACAAATTGGCTCTTGCCGTGGCGGCAGGGGATACTAAAGCCATTACGGCGGCACAGGGTGTCGGTCCGAAGATTGCACAGCGCATTTTTGTGGAATTGAAGGAAAAACTGAATGTTTTTTCCGATTCTTCGGTCGGCAGTACGCTTGATTTTATTGCACAGGCGAAGTCGTCAAGCAACGCTGCCGAAGCCATTGAAGCACTTACGGCGCTCGGCTTTTCCAAGTCCGAAAGCAGCATTGCCGTGGGCAGGCTCAATCCCGATGATTCGGTGGACAATTTGATTAAGAAGGCATTGGCTGCCTTGAGTTCAGCCATGTAAAAGGAGGAAGCCCCGATGGATGATATGGATTTTGAAAGTCGGATTGTTGCTTCCGGCTATACGCAGGAGGATGCTAATGAACAGTCACTGCGCCCTCAAACGATTGAAGATTATATCGGTCAGGAAAAGGTCAAGGAAAACCTGAAAATATACATTGAAGCGGCAAAGTCCCGCAATGAAACGCTCGACCATTGCCTGCTTTACGGACCGCCCGGTTTGGGCAAAACAACCCTTGCCGGCATTATTGCCAACG
>DNXM01000226.1 GCA_003505905.1 Oscillospiraceae bacterium | reverse complement strand
TGGTGGAGCATAGCGGGATCGAACCGCTGACCTCTACACTGCCAGTGTAGCGCTCTCCCAGCTGAGCTAATGCCCCAAGTGCTTGATTATCATAGCACATTCCGTTACAAAAATCAAGCTTTTTTTCAAATTTTTTCTGCAAGACATTTTCTTATTCTTTCGGCACGGCATCCGCCGTCAATTCTCCGACCGCACGCACACCGCTGCACTCATAAAGAGCGCACAAAAACAAAAACGGTTCAATCTGTTCGGGGCACAGACGAAGGTATTCTTCGGGCACGGTGAACGGGATACTGCCGTCGAGCAGGCTTTGCACATCAAAGCTCACGCCTGCCGAAGCAAGCGGCTTCATCGACACCGCCGCATCAAATTCCTCGGTTTCGTTTTCCGTCGGGCAAACGGAGATTGCAACGCCGAACCGCTCCATCAAACGGGCAGACGCCTCATAATATGCCTGCGGACGCTCGGTCTGCACCCGAATGAGCGAAGCGCAGGGCGCAACGCAATCCACATAATCCGCCAACACCGCTTCTTCATCGCAAATGAGCAGGCTCCGTCCCTGCTCCCGTCCGTCTTTTAGCTGTTGAGCGGCGGTATTCAGCATGATTTTCAACGGCAGAATATCGGGTGCAAAGCATTGAATTCGGCACCCCTGTGGCGGAACGATTCCATCCGGCAGCAGCGCAAACCGTCCGTTTCGCCCAACAGCACGCTCAACAAGTGCCCAATCCACCCCTTTCCGTGACGGCGTAACGGCAAGGCGCAAAAACGGTGCACCGCCCTTGACGGCAGTTTGAACAGCCTCGGCTAAACAGCGGCGACGAGCGAACAACCGTTTGGTTTCCTGTGGTAAAATTGAAATGGTGCAGAACATGAAAACACCCCCGCATAAACCTATGCGAGGGTGCTGTTTGTTATGCGCCGTTAATCGGCTTTCTTGTGCTGCTTCACCACATGGGCAACAAAAACGAACATTCCCGCCAAAGAGCCTGCGGCGCCGATGATAAAATCCGTCATCGTGTCGACCAATCCCTCTTCGCTGAACGGGTCGGACATTTGAAGCGTAAAGCCGTAAAGGCGATCCATGGTGAATTCGTAAATTTCCCAACCGACCAAAATGGCAAGAGCCATACCGAAGCCGCCCATGGCGGCAATGGCGGGAGCGATATGCGTTCCCTTTTTCTCCTGCATAATCACCAGCATCTCCGCACACCAGCGGGCGGCAATCAGGCCGGCAAAGAAATGGGTAACAATATCCGAACCGGTGAAATCCGTGCGGTTATTCAGCGTCGAGCCGACACAAACACCAAGGGTGATAAATAAGTTCAAGTCGGTTTGAAATTGATAGGGCATCTGCGTAATGAACGACTTACCGCCCCAAATTTGAAACAAATCCCACAAATGAGTGAATGCAACGGAGAACAAGGCCTGCAAAAATTCGGATGTGTAGCCTTGGAACAAGCCGAGCAAGCCCCACACAAGCAAAGCCGCACGGCACACCCACCAAAGCACAATCGTTTTGGTCGGCATACGGGTAATCTTGTTAAATGTTTTTTTCATGAAACATCCCATCCGGCAGAATTATCCGCCCAAATATTCTTCCAATGTTACGCCTTTTGCCTTAATATCCTTTGCCGTTTCCACGCCGACATACCGCCAATGCCACGGCTCGTAGGAAACCTTGGTGATGTCGGTGGTGTTCGCCGCATAACGCAGAATAAAGCCATAATCGGCGGCGTGCGCAGATAACCACTTGAATGCATCGGTTTTTCCGAAATTCTCATCAAGCGTGGTGTTGCCGTTTGTGCCGAAATCCATGGCAAGCCCTGCGTTATGTTCGCTTGTACCCGGCATCAAAACGATTTTCGATGCCAAACGGGTTGCCTCGGCTTTGGAGTAACCCAAGCCGGTATAGTAGTTTATCTTGCGGGTGAAGTTGGCGCGCTGACGGTCGTAGGAACGGTAACCCGACACGGCAATCAGCGAAATACCGTCCGCTTTTGCTGCGGCAATCATCTTGTCGTAATACGGCACGACACGGTAATCCAATGATTGTGAACCATCCGCTATTTTTGCCGTCTTAACGGAGTAACCGTCGGGCAAAATGTAGTTTTGGTTAACCAAAAGCAAATTCCAGTTTTCACTGCTCACCGCAGCCACCGACGGATTAAAACCGGCGTAGGCATATTCGTAAGTGGAGGATTCTTTTTTTGCTTTTGTTGTTTTTTCGGCTGCTTTGGTTGTCTGCACCGCAGTGGTGTCACTTGGTTCGGCAGTAACCGAAACCTGCACCGCTGTTGTACCATCAGGCTTGGTAGTGCCGTTCGGCTCCGTTTCGGAATAAGTCGGCAAAACATCGGGAATCATCACCGAATATTCCGCTTCTGTTTGCGTTTCTTCGGTGGACGGCGGCGGAGTCGTGGTAATATGTTCTTTTCTTCCGCCGACTGCCAAAAACACAATGGCAAGGATTGCAACAAAGATGCACACCACTGCTCCGAGAATCAGTCGAGTGCGGTTCATAGTCATTTCTCCTTTTTTATTCAGCAATTACCGCCGGAATAGTTCGGTGCTTCCTTGGTAATATAAACATCGTGCGGATGGCTTTCGACCAAGCCTGCGCCGGTGATGCGCACAAATTTGGCTTTGGTTCTCAATTCTTCAATGGTGTGACAGCCGCAATAGCCCATGCCGGAGCGAAGACCGCCGAGCATTTGGAAGATGGTGTCGGAAAGCAAGCCCTTATAAGG
>DNXM01000105.1 GCA_003505905.1 Oscillospiraceae bacterium | reverse complement strand
TGAACATTATACCACAATTTTCTACAATTGTCAAGTACCTTTTTGAATATTTTATTTTTACTTTATCATGATTTTTATCGATATTTCGTTGATATAATCGACTTTTTTCGGCTTTTTATGCTTAAAAACTTTGTTAAATATATACAATTACCGATTTATTTTATTTGATATATTGTGTAATATCACAATATAATTATATCAATTCTATAATTCCCGTTTTGTCTGAATATATAAATAGCAGTTTTCGGTCGCATTTTATGATTTTTCCGTTCGAAAATCCAAAGTGGAAATTGACCCCGTATGCGGTCTTGAAAAGCGTTTTTATGCGTTCAACATCTATACTTCCGTTCATTGCCTCTGTTATTTTATTTATTAACGCTTCTTCACTGACGGCTTTTTCGATTATATTCCTATCCGGAAGTTCTTTAAGCCATTTAGGGAATGAACCCGGTCGCGAATGACGGTAAAAATCGTATGCAACGATGTCATTTGCTGCTTCTTCATCAATATATCGGCACAAAAATAAATATATATTTTCGAGAGTAGCCGCAAATGTTCTCGGAGAATCAAAAAATCCTCTCTTTTCCGAGAACTCGGCAAGCTCATTATAAAAATCAAAGAATGACCCTCTATATAATATTGTAAGATTTTCGGGTTTAAGGAATGTGCAAACTTCCGAATTATAATAAATCTCAAGAACGGCCTCTATTTTCTTCAATTTTATAATATCTCCGTAGCTCATATACGGCGTTGAAATGACCTCATAAGGAGGAAAATCGGAAAAAATACCGTCTTGTTCGTTCCACATCGGTGAGCCACGCAAGATTTTCAAAAAACCGAGCTGAACGTTGTCAGAACCGAGAGAATAAACGTCATTGAACGATTTTTTGAAGCTCCCGATATCTTCGTAAGGCAAACCCGCTATTAAATCGGTATGTATATGGACGGTTTTCGGGATTCTTTCTATTGATTTTTTCAGCTTTTCAAAAGAAATCGGGCGTGAAATCGCCTTCGCCGTTTCGGGATTTGTCATTTGAATACCTATTTCAAAACGGAAAAGTCCTTTTCTTATGGTAGAAAGGAACGACAATTCTTCATCATTTAACAGCCAAGCCGCTATTTCAAAGTGAAATTCGGTTACTCCGTTGTCGTTTTCGGCTAAAAACTTCCATATTTCGACGGCTCTGCGTGAATCCGCATTAAATGTTCTGTCTACGAATTTGACAATTCGGACTTTTTTATCGAGAAAAATCCGTAAATCCTCGCAAGTACGCTCAACCGAACGGAATCGGACACCGCTTTCCGCAGCGGAAAGGCAATATGAACAGTGAAACGGGCAGCCCCTTGAGCTTTCATAATATAAAATTCTGTTTTCAAGTCCGTCAAGCGATGAATACGGAAACGGATAACCGTCAAGCTCCTTTTTCGGACATCTGATACCGAAAAAAACATTCTTGCCTTCATATATATAATATAGGTTTTGAATTTTACCGTCGAACAGTATTTTTTTATTCTCTTCAACTGATTTATTACCGTCCCACAAACGCAGAACATCGCAAAACGCCTCTTCGCCTTCGCCACGCATGACAATATCGGCATACGGCTCTTTTTCTAAAACCGCATCATCGTTTGAAACTTCGGGGCCCCCGATTATGATTACGCAGTTCGGCTTTGCTTTTCTTAAATCCGAAGCGACACGCCTTGCAAAAGTGATATTGAAAATATATAAAGAGAATGCGTATATATCCGCATTCTCCGTATATAATGATGAAACAACCGTTTCGGGCTGATTATTTACGGTAAATTCCGCAATTTTGCAGTCATATCCGCATTTTTTGGCATAACTTTCGAGACACCTTACCGACAGCATCGTGTGAGTAAAGCTGCTGTTTATTCCGACAAGAACGGTTTTCATACTTTTCCGATGTCCTTGCGGTAGAATGCGTCCTTAAACGTTATTTTCTTAACGTCGTTATACGCATCCGCAGCCGCTTCTTTTATCGATTCACCGATAGCCGTAACACCGAGTACACGTCCGCCCGAGGTTACGAGTTTGCCGTCCTTCATCTGTGTGCCGGCATGGTAAACTGTTGATGACATTTCGTCGGGCATACTGATTTCGTAGCCCTTGACGTAATTTTTCGGATAGCCTCCCGAAGCCATGACAACGCAAACGGCAGACATATCAAACCAATTAATTTTTGTATTTTCAAGCTTTTCGTCAATAACGTCGTTCATTATTTCAAACAAATCGCCGTCGAGAAGAGGCAGAACGACCTGTGTTTCGGGGTCGCCGAAGCGTGCGTTATATTCGATGACATTAACGCCTTTTTCCGTAAGCATAAGTCCGAAATAGATAACGCCCTTAAAGGTGCGTCCCTCGGCATTCATTGCATTGACCGTCGGAAGGAATATTTTTTCGATACATTCCTTTTCGACTGCTTTCGTATATGCCGGGCTCGGTGCTATTGTGCCCATTCCCCCGGTGTTCGGTCCTTTGTTGCCGTCGTAAGCACGTTTGTGGTCCTGTGCGGAAACCATCGGACGAATCGTTTTGCCGTCAGTAAACGCAAGAACGGAAATTTCACGGCCCGTCAGACATTCTTCGAGAACTACATTTGCACCGGATTCGCCGAAAATTTTATTGCACATAATATCTTTAAGTGCTTCAAGTGCTTCGTCGACTGTCTGTGCAACGACAACACCCTTACCGAGTGCGAGACCGTCGGCTTTAACGACAATCGGAGCACCGTGCTTTTTAACGTATTCGCAAGCCTTTTCGTAATCGTTGAAGACTTCGAAATCGGCTGTCGGAATACCGTATTTTTTCATTAACTGCTTTGAGAAAACCTTACTGCCTTCGATTATAGCCGCATTTTTACGGGGACCGAATGCACGGATTCCGTTTGCTTCAAGTGCATCAACCATACCGAGCATAAGCGGGTCATCGGGTGCAACCATAACCATATCTATTTTGTTTTTCTTTGCGTAATCAACAACGCCGTCAACGTCGGTTGCTTTAAGCGGAACGTTGATAACATCGTCTTTTTCCGTGCCTCCGTTACCGGGTGCGGCATACATTATACCTACACGGCGTGAAAGTGCGAGAGTTTTAATAATTGCGTGCTCACGTCCGCCGCCGCCGACAACGAGAACCGACTTGAGATTTTTCTGAATCTCAACTTCTTCTTCGATAATATTTTTAAGCTTCTTTATATCATCGGTGCATTTTTCGGGGAATCCGAAAAGAACGGTATATAAAACAGCTGCGGAAATCGAACCGTAAACCGCATTCGGATGATAGTCATCGGGTTTATGAAGGTCGTCGTAATCGTAAAAATTACCGTCAATTACACGTTCGTGAACGTAACCAGCGGGAATAAACGAAATATTAATATCACGAAGTTCACGGACACGGCTTCTGTCAATATCCCATTCGGTCATAAAATAGTAAATTTGTGCGTTCGGATTTATTCTTTCGACTATTCTGCGGACGGAACCGACGGTACGCATATACTCCGTACCCCATTCCTGCAAAACGACAATATCGGCTTCGGCAAGTTCGTTCTTAAACTCACCTTCCGCAAATTTAGCTTCATGCTCGGCAAGGCAGCGACCGTACATAAGATGTGTCTGAACGTTCATTTCTTTGCCGTTTTCCTTGAGAAGCTCGCCTACCTGTTCGGGAAGCTGTGCTTCGCCCGTTAAACTGTTACCTATAAAAACTATGTTTTTCATATTCGGCACTCCGTAATTACACATTAAATCTGAAAAGAACGATGTCTCCGTCCTTCATTTCGTATGTTTTTCCTTCGCTTCTGACAAGACCTTTTTCCTTTGCCGCAGTCATAGAGCCGCACGCAATCAGGTCATCGTAAGCGACAACCTCAGCACGGATAAAGCCTTTTTCAAAGTCACTGTGAATTTTTCCGGCTGCCTGCGGTGCTTTCGTACCTCTTTCAATAGTCCACGCACGAACCTCGGGCTGACCTGCCGTAAGATAGCTGATAAGACCCAAAAGCGAATATGACGCCTTGATAAGACGTGAAAGTCCGCTTTCTTTAAGTCCGATTTCCTCTAAAAATACGAGTTTATCCTCTTCGGAAAGCTCGGAAATATCTTTTTCCAAACTTGCACAGATAGGCAGAAGCTCGGAGCCTTCATCTGCGGCATATTTGCTTACTTCTTCATAATATTTATTGTGTTCTCTGTCCGCAAAATCGCCGTCCGACATATTTGCTGCGTAAATTACAGGCTTCAACGTGAGGAAGCTTCCCTGCTTGAGAATCTGCTTTTCGTCATCGTTAAAATCTATCGAACGGAGCATTTTGCCGTCTTCGAGAGCTTTTTTCGCACGCTCAAAAACGTTTGCCTCCGCTTCGTATTTTTTATCGGATTTCATGCTTTTCTGTGCCTTAAGGAGCAGTTTATCGGCTGTTTCCATATCGGCAAAAGCAAGCTCTAAATTTATTGTTTCAATATCTCTTATCGGGTCAACGGAGCCGTCGACGTGAACAATATTGTCATCGTCAAAGCAACGGACGACGTGAACGATTGCATCGACTTCACGGATATGAGAAAGAAATTTGTTGCCTAAGCCTTCGCCCTTCGACGCACCTCTTACAAGACCTGCAATATCTACAAATTCTATAATTGCGGGTGTGATTTTTTCGGGATTGTACATTTTTGCGAGAACGTCAAGACGTTCGTCGGGAACGGGAACAACGCCTACGTTCGGCTCAATCGTGCAGAACGGATAGTTTTCCGCTTCTACGTTCGTATTCGTAATTGCATTGAAAAGTGTGCTTTTTCCGACATTCGGAAGACCTACAATACCGAGTTTCATAAGTATTTATCACCTTTGTTTGCTGAATTGTTTAATATAGAATTACTGCTCCTTGAACAGCGGAATAATCATATTTTCCTTCATTTCTTCATCGGAAATGGGCGGATTCATATATTCCAACGGCTTGGATTCCATCTGACCGTCTTTGCGCTTGTAGGAAACCTGCTTGGGCATTGCCGTCAAGCCGATGGGTGTGTGTACTTCACAAATGACGGGGCCGTCATAGTCAAGCACGGCTTTGACCTGCTTGTCAAGCTCTGCGTTGGAGTCAATGACAAAGGTCTTGATGTCGTAAGCTTGTGCGATTTTTGCTACACGGGGCAGGGACAAATCCGAAGAATTGTCGCACGCAACCAAATGACCAGCAAACAAATTGGTTTGGGTGGCTTTGATGGCACCGTAACCGCCGTTGCACAGCACGAACATCTTCACGGGTAAGTTCAAGCGGCGCAGGGTTTCCAACTCCTGAATATTCATCGAGAAACCGCCGTCACCATTGACACCGACCGTCTTCTTTTTGCCGCCTGCCAAGCAGGCACCGATGGCAGAGGGGAATCCGTAGCCCATGGAAGCAAGACCCTTGGTGCAGAACACACGCTGTCCCTTCTTGACTTGGAAGGTCTGCATGGATACATCAATACAGCTGCCCGAGCTGCCCGAAACATAAATGTCATCGGCGGTCATGTGCTTGGAAATGGTTTCCAACAGGCAATAGGTGTTTACGCCCTCTTTCTGGTCACGGTATGATTGCAGAATGAGCGGATATTTTTCTTTCATGCGGCGGCAGTATTCAAACCAACTCTCACGGTTTTTTGCTTGGATTTTGTCGCTGTGCTTGAGCAGCAGACGAATAAACTCGCCTGCGTCAGCGCAAATCGGCAAATCGGGGCGCACATTGATTTTCTTCAGCTCGTTTTCGTCCAAATCCACCATTACTTTGGTGGCTCCTCTTGCAAAGCCGTCAAAGTTGTAGCCTGTCTGAAGCAGATTCAGCCTTGCACCGATGCTCAGGAACAAATCGGAGTTTTGCTGAATGAAGTTGGCATAGCGGTGACCCAAACCGCCCGGACGACCGAAGTAAAGCGGATTCTCTTCCTCAATCAAATCAATGCCGTTCCAAGTGGTCAAGACGGGGATATTCAGCACGGCAAGCAGCTTTTCAAAGTCGCCGATTGCGTTTGCGTGGCGAATGCCGTTGCCTGCCAAAATAACGGGACGCTCGGCACGGTTGAGCAGCTCAATTACTTTAAGTACTTCGGCTTCCGTGTTTTCGTTTTTCTTTTCCGGCTCGGGCGTGTAACCCTCCAAGCTGTCTTCGTCAATCATCGTTGCCTGAACATCCAACGGAATATCCAACCAAACGGGACCTTTTCTGCCATGCGTAGCTTCGTAGAGCGCACGCTCCATGTGATAGCGAATTTTTTGCGGGTCGTCAACCAAGGCGGCATATTTTGTGATGGATTTTACCACGGACACAATGTCAAGCTCCTGCATACCCTGCTGGCGGATACCCTGGTTGTTAATCATATCCAAACGCTTGACCTGACCCGAAACCACGAACATGGGGGTCGATTCCAAATAAGCGCCGGCAACGCCCGTCAATGCGTTTGTTCCGCCGGGGCCTGTGGTGACCATCAGCAAGCCGATTTCGTTGTTGACTCTTGCGTAAGCCTCTGCCGCAATGGAGCAGGCCTGCTCATGCTGACAGCAGATGAATTTGATTTTTTCACTCTTGCCCAAAGAATCGTTCAAGTGCATGGCTCCGCCGCCGGGGAGCATAAACATATGGGCGGCACCTGTGCTTTCTTCCAACACCTTGATGACATAATCGGATAATTTAATCATGGTTCAGTTCTCCGTTCCTTTGTTGAACAGACTTTCCGTGATGAAGCGGATGTTCATGCAGTCTGCCGTGGATTTTTTGAAGTCAACAAACATTTCGTTGATTTCGTTATTCAGCTCGTCCCATTCGGTGCCGGGGTTGATGTGCGGCAGGGAAAGGTCGGCATAGCTTTCGGAATATTCGTTCTCAAATCCGTCAAATCCCGCCAAAGAAACATCGGAGGAATTCAAGCGGTTGAGCAGGCGAAGGCACATGATGCCGGAATTGTCAAAGTGCATCCAGCCACGCTTGATGGTGAGGTTGAAGTTGACGATGATTTCATCTTCATCGCCCTGCGTTTTGACATTTGAAGTGATGATTTTTTTGATTTTACCCATTTTTTCACCGTAGATTTCACGGGCGAAATCATAGCGGATGCTGTTGCTGAAAAACAGATAATCGTAGTCGTATCCGTCAATGATGGCGTTAACGCCGATGACAATCGGCTTTTTCTCGGCAATGTATTTTTGAATTTTTTCTTTTTGGCAGGAAACGGACTTGCCGGGCAAAACCAACAGGATTTCACGCTCGCCGAACGAATTGCGCAGGGAGCAAATGGCTTGGGAATCGTCAACGATTTTACTGCTGTAGTCAACATATTTTTGTTCAAGCAAATCGTAGTCGTATTTTTTGCGGTCGCTCTCGGAAAGGGAGCCGATGATGTTGCGCATATCCACGGCGTTGGTGCGGTGGTTTTGCTGCAAATAGGCAATGTTGTTGACATGAGCGCAGTACATACCCGAGATGAAGTACGGCGTGGAGTAGCCCCATTCGTAGTTTTGAATGAACTCGCCCATATACATATCAATGGCGTCCAAAATGACATTCATGTCATAGTTGCCGCACTGTTTGCGGTTGAGGTAGTTGGCGACCAGCTCGGTGGTTGCGTTGCCTGCACCGCGTCCCATACCGCAAAGACTTGCATCTACAATGATTTTTCGGTCGGTTTTCAACAGCATTTCCACAAACTGCATGGTAAGAGCGAAGGAAAGCTGTTGGTTGTTGTGGGAGTGGAATCCCAATTTGATGTCATTGTCCAAATGCTTGTCGAGAATAGCGACAATGCGCTGCAAATCATCGCTGAACATTGCACCGAAGGTATCAACAACCGAAAGAGAAACGGGTTTGGCACGGTTGATTTCTTCGGCAAGCTCGACCAAGCCATCGTCGCTGTAGCCCAAGGTGTTGGCGGCTTGGAAAAAGACCTGATAGCCCTTGGCTTTGATGACTTTGCCCAGAGCAATGCCTTCACGGAATTTGTTGCAGGGGAACACCACACGGATGGCATCAATGGATTTTCCGTCGTAGGGCGGAAGATTGTCCAAGTTGTAGCGATCCCAGTCAATCATGGCGACATAGGCTGTGTTTTTCTTTTTAGAAACAATATACGGCTCAACATCCTGCGGAAGATGAAAGAAAGAAGTACCGGGTTGATGCGGAGCATCCTTCAGCCAACCGCATTCCACAATTTCGATGTTGGCATCCTGCATTTTGTTAATGATGCCTTTAATGGCAGCCGTTCCGAATTTGGAGTTGACGATATAGGCACCGTCACGGAGCGTACAGTCGAGAATTTGAATTCGATTTCCCATGTTGTGTTACCAATCAATGCGGTAAATCCGCATTGCTCCTTTCTTATATTTTATTTTAGATTTAGTTTTTCAAGCTCTGAATCGGAGCGGGAATGCGACCGCCCCTATGAATGAATTTTTGCGGTGAAACGGTGCTCACGGGCATCACGGGTCCGCCGCCGAGCAAGCCGCCGAAGTCCAATTCGTCACCGACCCTTTTGCCGATGGCGGGAATAACACGCACCGCCGTGGTTTTGCTGTTGACCATGCCGATGGCGGCCTCGTCCGCGATGATGGCGGAGATGGTCTCGGCGGGGGTGTCACCGGGCACGGCGATCATATCGAGGCCGACGGAGCACACGCAGGTCATCGCCTCGAGCTTGTCGAGCGTGAGCACGCCCGATTCCGCGGCGGCGATCATGCCCTCGTCCTCGCTGACGGGGAT
>DNXM01000218.1:8191-8510 GCA_003505905.1 Oscillospiraceae bacterium | reverse complement strand
GCATCAAAGGAACATCGGGAACACCCGGTGAATTATGCGGTTTTTTTCAAAACAATGTAATCGGTTCTGTTCAACTGAACTGCTTCAGCGGTATTTACGGCACGGTGAGTGAATTGCCCGAGGCGGCACAGCGTGTTCCGGTTGCGCTGACAACCGAAGTTACGACCGGCGCAGCGCAGATTATTTCCACCGTTGACAACAGCGGTCCGCAACGGTTCGACATTGAAATCACCCGATTCTTTCGGGCGGAGTCCAGCGAAAAAAACATGGTCATCCGCATCACGGACAAGCGACTGCTTGAAAAAACAGGCGGCATTGT